>JBGQCZ010000234.1:0-7600 GCA_041495645.1 Gemmataceae bacterium
CATCCTCGACCTGGGCCTGACCGCCGAGTTTCCCCTCGGTGCCCACTTCGCGGGCCACGCGCGTCACTTCCGAGGTGAAAACGCCCAACTGTCCGATCATGCCGTTGACGATTCTTGCCGAGCGCAGAAACTCGCCTTCCAGCGGCTGTCCATCCCGCTCAAGATCCATGACCTGCGTTAAGTCACCCTTGGCGACCGCATCGATCGTCCGCGTCACTTCCACCGTAGGCCACACCAGATCGCCGATAAGCGAGTTGAGCGATTCCTCCATGCCGCGCCAGGCGCCGCCAGTGGAATTGAAGGCCGCGCGCTGTGAAATCTTGCCGCGCTTGCCGACCGCATGGCTGATGCGCTTGAGTTCTTTGGCCATGCGTTCGTTGGCTGCGATGATCTCGTTGAGCGAATCCGCCACCTTGCCATCCAAACCGGTCCAATCGGTCGGCAGTCGAACCGAAAAATTCCCTTTCTCGACTGCGGTCAGACATTTCAGGATTCGTCGCATGGCCATGGCCGGCGCATCTTCCGACGCGAGCGGTTTGCCGTTGCGCTCGCCGTGACGTTCGGGCTGGACTCTCTTGGTCATGACTTTATTTCCTCCGCCCATTGACCCATGTTTCCGATATCAACGAAAAAAGCCCACGACTTTCCCGTGAAAGTACGTGGGCTCGCGAAACCCGTGCACGCGACCAGTCATGAGCCGCGTGTCAAAATGATAACTGCAAGGAACCATAGTACACATCGCACGGCTGTGAATCAACCATTATTCCACATTTGTTCGGCAGTCACTCCAGCGATCCTCTCATGGTTTTTTTGGGTCGACAGCCAATATGTTTCTTCCCACTCCGAAGAAAAAAATCCGAATTCTCTTGACATCTTGCTCCGCACTCTCGACAATCACACAGTCGGTTGCTCATGTCTTGGCAGCCGGTTCGGTCGAGAAGCCAAATACTCCTGCTGCAATTCAGTCTTTGCAACTTCTTGTTGCGCGCCTCCTGTCGGGCAGTCAAGTGAGATGGTTCTTGTCGGACCATTTCTGCTCCTGGATGGCCAAGCGTCGCCCCAGCCAGCAATTTCGCAGTTGCGTTCCTTCGCCGCGTACGTGGCGTCGGGAGAGTTCGCGATCGTTTGATTGGCGGGTACCCAAGGCAAGGAGACGAGCCATATTGGTCCTTACCCGACGAGTCCGGGAAGAAATCGTGATCGACGGCAGTATTCACGTGGTTGTGCTTCAAGCGCAGCGCGGACGCGTGCGGATCGGCGTATCGGCGCCACCGTCGGTCCGGATCGATCGACTGGAAACCCGGGAACTGCGGAGCGCGATCGAATCGCACCCGCGGCTGCACCAGGAACAAGCGGATCGCGGTTGAGGACAGCTAGCACGCTCGATCAGCTCGGAAGAAGAGGAAAGCGGGATGAACGCGGCGATTGCGAATCATCATGGCCCTGTCGACATTCTGACTAATATGCGGAGCCAGATTGTCAAGCGGACCTGGGGCCGGGTCAGCCAATTGCACGTGGAGCGCGTGCACGATCGGATCGTCATCCACGGTTTCACGCCGTCGTATTACGTGAAGCAATTGGTTCTTCAGGCGGCTCTGGAAGCGCTGGACGGGGTGCTCGGCGTGCCCGTGACGTTGGATATCAAAATCGGCGTGCACGCGCAGCGAGCCTGAGCGCACGGCGCCGGCCGTAACGCCGGTTCGAAGATGGATTCCCCCGAGGCCACATGCGAGCGGGGCTTAGCAAGCAATCGTCGCCCTCAAGGAACTGACATGAGCGCACCAATAGTTAGACTCCACGCGACCTTTTCGGATCATCGAGTTCGCGACTTTGCGTACGAGCGGCCACGCATGTGCATCGTTGGCCCCGCCCACGATTGCGATATCCGCATCCCTGGGGAGGACGGCCACGAAGTATCGTGTTACCACTGCCTGCTCGTGATCGATCCGCCGCGAATTCGCGTGCGCGATCTGTTTAGCCGGAGCGGCACCTTTGTCAACGGCGAGCGCATCGCCCAGCGTCCCGACGATCTCGATCCGGATGAAATGCCTGGAACCGACTTGAAACACGGCGACGAGTTGCGAATCGGCACCACGGTGTTTCAAGTGATCGTCGAGCCCGCGGAAGTGTTTGAACCCGCACATTGCCATTGACGGCGCGTCGGAACCCGTTCCCGTCTCGCCCTGACCACGAAGGAGGACCGTCATGAAAACCGCAACCGCGAAGAAACAGCTTCTACGCTGGTATTTGGATCAGCGAGCGACTCCCGGCAGCGCCGATTCGTCCGAGCCTGACGTCATCAGGCTGCGCCATGAACTTGGGAGCCTGACGGATCTTGCGAAAATCGGCGAGCTCGTGGGCCCTGTCGCACATGAAGTCAACAACTTCGTCAACGCCACGATGCTTCAATTGGCGGTGTTGGAATCGAAGTTGTCCGTGGAGTCGCGGGCGGACCTGGCGGCCATTCGCCAACAGGCCGCAAGTCTGACCGCGATCCTGGAGCAACTGCGCCAGTATCGTCGCCGGCAACAACGGCCCCCTCGGCTAATCGATTTACATCGGGCAATCTGGCGCAGCATCGACGAGATGAACCGAAACGAAGTCGACCGTAACGGCAAGCCGATGTTTCGGCCGACGGAATCGAAGCGAGTCGCCCAAGCGCTGAATTCGAGAGCTGACGGGATTCCCGTACTTATGAAACTGTCGGCAGGATTGCCCAAGGTAAATGACAGCGGCATCGACCTGCGAAATCTTTGCAGGTTCTTGCTCAGCCATGCGGCGGGCGCCACGCCCGACGGCGGTTCGATTTCAATCCGTACGGTTGTGAGCGACAGCCAGGTGCTGTTCGGCGTCGAGGACACCGGCCCCAACATCGATCCGGCGCTGCTGCCGCGAATCTTCGAGCCGTCGGTCGTGAGCCGGGCCGGGGCGAATAGTCTGGAACTGGCGGCTTGCAAAGGATTGGTCGCGAATTTGGATGGGCGGATTCAGGCCCAGAATCTGCCGCAGCGCGGCGTGGCCATTTGCGTGGAATTGCCGATGGCAACGAGTTCCTGCGACGACTGATCGCGAAGCCGCCGCGTTAGAACGTCTTGAAAACTGATTTGTCCAGTTTGTATTCGGCAATTTTGGCGGTGATGCTGCGCCGCGACAAGCCGCAGATCTGGGCGCAGCGGCCAACGTTGCCGCGGGCTTTTCTCAAGGCCATGCGAATGTACTGTTGTTCGATGCCGGCGATTGCTTGCTGCAATAATTCCGGCAGCGGCCGATCCAGATCGACGGGGTACGCCGACTTCGGCTGGTGCGGGGCGGTAATTTCCGGCGGCAGATTTTCGCGGAGAATCGTGCCGTCGAGGGACGTCACACAGGCACGTTCGATGGCGTTTTCAAGTTCGCGGATGTTGCCGGGCCAGCGATGATTGAGCAGAGCCTCCATCGCTGCCGGCGCGAGTTGCTTGGGTGATTCGCCCTGCTTGCCGTACTTTTCCGCGAAATGCGCGACCAGAAGTGGAATGTCTTCCGGCCGCTCGCGCAGCGGCGGCAAGTCAATTTTTACGACGTTAAGCCGATAATACAGATCTTCACGAAATGTTCCTTTCTTCACGAGGCGTCGCAACGAGCGATTGGTCGCGGCGATGACGCGCACATCCACTTCAATGCTCTCGCCGCCGCCGACCCGCTCGAAGCGCCGCTCCTGAAGTACCCGCAGCAGTTTGGCCTGCATCGAGGCCGGAACGTCGCCAATCTCGTCGAGAAACAACGTGCCGCCGTTGGCCATCTCGAACCGCCCGCGCCGTTGGCCCGCCGCACCGGTGAAGGCGCCTTTTTCATGGCCGAATAATTCGCTTTCCAGGAGCGTTTCGGGCAACGCCGCGCAATTCACCGCGATCATCGGCCCCGTTCGCTTGGTGGACGCGTCGTGG
Organism: Gemmataceae bacterium; assembly: GCA_041495645.1. Lineage (GTDB taxonomy): Bacteria > Planctomycetota > Planctomycetia > Gemmatales > Gemmataceae > JBGQCZ01. The sequence goes on from JBGQCZ010000234.1 coordinate 3,924, forward strand.
ACCGCTTGCGCGATCAATTCCTTGCCGGTGCCCGTCTCACCCTCGATCAGGACGATCGCGTTGGTTTGGGCCACGTGGTTGATCAATTCGAACACGGCGTGCATCTGCGGGTTCTTGCTGAGAATATTGTGGAACGAATACTGGCTTTGCAACTGGGCTCGCAACGAGGCAACTTCATCCTGAAGCGCCCGTTCGCTTAGGGCGCGTTGCATGACCAAGCGCAGATTATCCACGTCGATCGGCTTGGTCAGAAAGTCGTAAGCGCCCGAGCGGATGGCAGTGACGGCATCGTCGATGCTGCCATGTCCGGTAGTGACAATAATGGTGACAGGCAAACTGCGTCGCTGAACTTCCTTGATCAGCTCCAAACCGTCCACCTCGGGCATCCGCAGGTCCGTGACGACAATGCTGTAGTGTTTCTCTTCCAGCTTTCGAAGCGCCTGACGTCCGTTGCTTGCCGTATCGACTTGAAGTTGACCGTCGCCTTGCAACAACTGCTGAAGTTGCTTGCGAGCCACGTCGTTGTCTTCAACGATCAAAACTTGTTTGCGCACGGAACCGCCATGTTGGAGAGCAGGAACGCGACTGGTTTTGAGGCTGTTTCGATGCAAAGCTCGCGCCACAAAAAACTCTCCCGTGTGGTTGCTCCGATTTCGGGTGGAATGATAGCTCGTCCCGGTTTCTCAACGAAACTCACGGTCATCCGCCATTGTCCGTGAGCAAGGAGTTGCTTGCAAGTGTGCAACTTGGTGCCCGCATGCGGCGCACTTATTGGCATGTGAGGTTCTCGCTTGCCGGGAGCGGTCGTAGTAATCAGGTAGGCGGAATTGCTCCTACGGTCAACACAAGGACAACAACGAGTTGCACGGGATGCACGAATGAGCAAATCGCCTTTCAATCGAGATCGCTTGCGATGGTTCGACTCCCTAGCCGTCGAAGCGCTGCCTGCTGCGGAGGAAGGGTCGCGCGGCCGGGTTCTCATCGTGGACGATAACCGCGATGCCGCGAAGAACCTGAGTATGTTGCTGCAAATGGAAGGCCACGACGTGACGGTTGCGTATGACGGGCCGAGCGCGCTGGAACTCGCCCGGACCAATCTTCCCGACGTAATTCTGCTCGACATTGGCCTGCCCGGATTGGACGGTCTTGAAGTCGCCCGCCGGCTGCGAGAGGATCCGAGTCGGCCCGACGTTTTGCTGGTGGCGTTGACGGGCCACGCGCAGGATGAAGATCTTTGCCGTTCGCGCGAGGCAGGCTTCAACGCGCACCTCATTAAGCCCGTGAAACTTGACACGCTAAACAAGTTAATCTCTGGCCGAAATCTGGCGGTTCATGACTGCCCGCCGCCTCAGGAAGATTAGGTGGAAAAAAATGTCGTTGCGCGAATTACGCCACCAGGACGCTTTCGCCGGGATGGTCCAAACACAGGATCGTCGACAAGTAATCGCGAAGATTGCGAGTGAGCAGGAAATGCTCGCGGACGAAATCGTGAGCAACCTTGCCCATGCGCCGGCGCTTGTCCGCATATCGAAGTAGATAGCGAATTCGGTACGCCGCCCCTGCCGGAGAATAAACGAGAAAGCCGGTGTGGTAATCGTGAACCTGCAGAATAATGCCGCCGCACGCACCGCCAACCACCGGTTTGCCTTTCCACATCGCCTCGGTCACGGTGAGCCCGAAGCCTTCCTTGATTGACTTTTGCAAGACCACGATCGCCGAGCGCTGCAGGGCATTGATGGTTCGATGCGCGTCGGGCGGGAGCAGCAGAATCTTCAGATCTTTGTCGTCACCGGCGCGCTCCTGGACTTCCTGCAGCACTTCGGCGCCTTCCGGGTCGTCATCGGCCGTCCCGCCGGCGAGCACCAGTTGCAGCTGTGGATAATACGGCTTCAGCAATCGATAAGCGGCGATCACGCCCAGCGGGTCTTTGAAGCGATCGAAGCGCGACACCTGAAGCAACATGGGCCGTTCGGGATCGATGCCGAACCGGTTGAGCGTCTCCAACCGTTCCGGCTCAGGTATCACGCAGTTCTTGTCCGAGAGGGGATCGATCGACGGCGGCACCACGAACATTGGCCGTGGCAGCGGCCGGGTGAACGCGGCCATTGAAAAGATGGTCGCGTCGTAACTGGGGATGGCGGCCTCCAAGTGTTTCCAAACGCCGCGATTGGGGCGCGAAGCATCGATGTGGCAGCGCCAGATCCAGCGGCCCACCTGCCCTTTGGGAGTAAAGCGCGGCAGGTAGATCGGCTGCGGGTCGTGGACGAAGACGATGTCGGCTTCGAGATTCAGCCGTTGCGCGTTCTCCTTGTTCACGTCGAGATGCAAATCGAAGTCGCGATGCTTGAGCGTGACGGTGCGTCCTTGCAAGCCGTTGTGAAAAGCCTTGGTGACGCGATAGAAATCCGGCGAACCATTGATCACTTCCCAGCGGGCCTGCAAGCCGAGCTCATTCATCAACGGGACCATCCAGCCCAGGATCTCGGCGACGCCGCCGCCGACGCGAGTGGAATTGACGTGCACGATGCGCTTGCCGTCGAGTCTCGCCGCGAGACGCCGCAAGCGCTCAACCTCCTGATGGCCCACGACTTCCTCGTACCGGTCGAGCATGTTCATGGGTTTGCCCTCACGACGGCTTGCGGCTCGGGCTGCTGGGCCTGCCGAAATGTTTCGATGAATTCGTCGCGCAGTTGGCTGAGGTTGAGAAAGTAAAAATCGATTTTGCGGAGCCGGGCGACCAAGGCAGGGTCGGCGCCATAGTTTTCGAGCCAGGCGGAGAAATCGTCGGAGAGCGGATTGCGCCGGCGGTGGGCCTCGTGAACGTGATAGAAGACCGAGCGCAACGACAAGCGCGGTAGGGCTTCGGCCAGCGCCGCCGGCGTGACAATCCGCTCGCCGGTGTCGAATGCCACCAACCGCGAACCAACCAAGTGCAATTCCAGGCCCGGCCGGCAATCGCGCAACTCTTCCATGCCCCAGAGCCGCTCCTCGATCATATTCAACAGCGTGGCGCGCAACGCATCAATGGATGGGAGGCCATACGGATCGATGAGGCTGAATTCTTCCGCCAGCAAGTGATCGCCGAGCGCTTCCCAGCACCAGCGAGCCAGGTCGTTGGGGAATTCGTAAAGTTCGAAGTGATCGTCCAGCGCGCAGCGCAGCATGTGGTGCTCGAGCGCCATGTCCGGCGCCGAGCGGATCGCGTCGAGCAATTCGCGAAGATTCGAACAGGCGCGCCCGATCGCGTAGCGGGCCAGACTACAATCGAAAAGTGCGAACGGCGCCGCTGAACTCACGAGAGCCCTCCTCGTTCTTGACTCCACGTCGGCAGGCGTTAAGCGCTACACACAGCCGTTGCGATTCGCCGCGCCGCGCCGATGATCGGGTTCCAATTCGTCCGGGTTCCAATCCCCGTTGCCGAACTTCGGGCCATGAAGAGTAATTTCGAAATCTTCCTGGCCGATCCAATTCACGTCGCATTGCGGGCAATAGGCGACCTCTTGGCCGCTCTGCTCGGTCACGTTCAGGTCGATTTGGCACACGGGACACTTCATGGGACCGTCTCCAGACAGCTTGCGGCCATCGGTTGGGGGGACGGGCGATCGTTTCATGGCGCGGCGACTCATCCTAACGCCGACACCGGTTCGTAGTCACAGCGCGGGCTTTCCGCGAATTCG
>JBGQCZ010000235.1:0-7587 GCA_041495645.1 Gemmataceae bacterium
ATATTCGCGCTGCCAATGATCGCGACCTGTTCTTCGGTTTTGGCTTCGCCACCGCCCAAGACCGGCTGTTTCAACTTGATTTCCTGCGCCGCAAAGCTCGCGGCCGGCTCGCGGAAATCCTCGGACCCGAAGCGATCGAATCGGACGTATTGAGTCGCACCATCGGCCTTTCCCGCATCGCCGAAGCCGAATGGGACACGCTGCCCGACGACGTGCAATCGCTGTTGCAAGCGTATTGCGATGGCATTAACGCCCTGATGGAACAAACCCGCGACACTCCGCCGATCGAGTTCGACCTGCTCGACTATCTTCCGGAACCGTGGACGCCCACCGATAGCCTCGCTATTGTCGGCGATTTTCGCTGGTACCTCACCGGACGCTTTCCCGTGATTGTTATCCCGGAATTGGTCAAACGAACGCTTGGAGATGGCCAGCTCTATCGCGAGTTCCTGTTAGGCGAGGCCGATGACGAGAGCATCTTGCAACCGGGCGAATACCTTTCGGGTATGAGCAATCGAGCCGCACATTTGCCGAGCGGCGGCGATGATAATTCGGGAGGCAGCAATAATTGGGTTTTGGCCGGATCGCGCACTGTGACGGCCAAACCGATCGTGGCCAGCGATCCGCATGTGCCGTTTCAGGCCGTGTCCATCTGGCATGAAGTTCGGCTTCAAGGCGGATCGTTCAACGTGGCGGGCGTGGCGTTGGCGGGGATGCCGGCGGTCATGATTGGGCGAACCGAGCGCGTCGCATGGGGCATTACCAACAACATTTGCTCGCTACGCGACTTGTACCTGGAAAAGACTGACGCGAACCATCCCAATTGCTTCTTGTTCGATGGCAAATGGGAATCTGCCCGCGAGCGAATGGAAACGATTCAGGTTCGCGGCGCACCGCCGGTTCGCAAAACGATTCGCTCGTCGCGAAACGGCCCGATCGTGAACGAAGTCTTGCCGGCTGCTGCGAGTAGTCTCGGCGCCATATCGTTGCGCTGGCTCGGCTTCGAGCCGTGCGGTTGGCTGATGGCCTCGATCAACATGAACCGCGCCCGCGCCTGCGCCGAGTTTCGCGAGGCTGCGCGACCGTGGGCAGTGCCAACCTTCAACCTCGTTTTCGCCGACGCGGATGGAAACACCGGCTTCCAAACCGTTGGGCGAATTCCGATTCGCCGGTCCGCCGAGCGCGGTCTGCGGCCGGGTTGGGACCCGGCGCATCAATGGTCGGGCGTGATTCCGTTCGACAAAATGCCGCACTTGCTCAATCCGCCGCGCGGCTTTGTGGTCACCGCCAATAATCGCTTAGCGCCGGACGATTATCTTTACCCGCTCTTCGGCGCCTGGAACAGCGGTTACCGCGCCCGCCGGATTCGCGAGCAGATCGAGGCAAAGGCGAAATGGTCGAGCGAGGATTGCCGCAAGCTGCAACTCGACACGCATTCCGGCCGTGCGGCGATGGGCGTGCCGCCGCTGCTTGCCATGCTCGAAGGCGATGCCGATCCGCGAATTCAAGTTGTGAAGGACCTGCTCAAGAAATGGGATTGCCGAATCGACGCGAACTCGCCTGCCGCGGCCGTGTTCAATGTGTTCTTTTCACATTGGTGCCGTGTCGTCGTTCGCGAGCGCATCACGGCGAATTCCGATTTCATTGCCGCGAACGCGGGCGGGATTTCCGTGCGGTTGTTGGCGGAAGATCGGCATGTTTGGTTCAAGCGTGATCGAAAAACAGCCGTGCGCGAAGCCATGAACTTGGCGCTCGACGAACTCACGGCCAGACTTGGTCCGGACATGTCGAAGTGGAGTTGGGGCGCTATTCATTCATTGATGCAGAAGCATTACCTGAGCGGACGCGGCGACTTGGGCCAGCTTTTGGATCGCAGCGGGTTGCCGTGTCCCGGCGATGGCACCACGGTCTTGAGCGGGACGCCGGATGCGAACCACGCGGCCTGGCTCGGCGCGAGCTATCGGATGGTCGTGGATTTGGCCGATCCCAAGTGCGGGATTTCTGCCGTCGACGTCGCCGGCACGTCGGGCCATCCCGGCGGCCCGCACTACGACGATCAAATCGAAACATGGGACCGAGGTGATTTGCATTACATTCCATTGAAATGAATGAACCTTAAGCAACTGGAGTATTTGTGCTGATTGGCTACGTGAGCGATGAGCGATATGTTGCGTTGCCAGACGTACTCCTGGAATTCACCAATGCCCGGGGCGAATCGTGGGAAGGGCGGTCGCGGGCTGGTGGTTCGATTCATGCCGACTTGCCGAACGGCGAATTCACCGTCACGCTGCAAAAACAGGGCTATGGCTCGAAGCGCGTCCGGGCCTGGCTGCCGGCATTGGCACCATTGCAGTTCCGCTTACTTGCCGACGGGCTGGTTGGCTATGCGTGGCCAAAGTACGTGCGCTCGGGCGAAGTGAGCGAGTTTCGCGTTCACGCCGTTGAGCCGTTCAAAGTGGAGTTGTGGCGTTACGGTTGGGACAAGGAGTTCGTGGTGGGATTGGGCTGGCACGACGAACATGGCCCGCGAGCGATGATGCAACTTACGCCCGATGGCGATTACACGCGTACGGGCGTGGCGTGGAACAAGATCGGCTACAACAGTCCGGTTCACCAGCAAAAGGTGACGGCCCCGGCGAAATCCGGCCTGCATTACTTTCACGCTTCGACTAAGTCCGGTTTGAGTTTCGGCTTCCCTTGGGTGATCGCACCCGCAAAACCGCAAGCGGCAGTGGCGGTGTTGGCTTCGAATCTTACATGGAACGCTTACAACGCCTTCGGCGGGCGCAGCAACTACATCCACGCCGACAAGTTTCCACCCACGCCCACGGTCAATTCGCGCCAGGAATTGAAGCGATACACCGATCCATTGCATCAAACCTGGGGCTGCGAAAGTTACACGCCGCTCTCATTCGATCGGCCCGAGCCGATCAACTCCATCGACCCGCACGAGAAAATCACCGACCCGATCGAAGGCCGGGCCGCCTGCCACATTGCGCCGGCCGAGTGGCGGTTGCTCGGTTGGCTGGAGCGCGAAGGCTTCCCTTACGACTACTACGCCGAATCGCAATTGCATTCGGGCGTGCTCGACTTGTCGAAATACAAAGTGCTGATTCTTAGCACGCACCCGGAATATTGGACGCGGCGAATGTACGATCGGGTCAAGACATGGGTGTTTCAAGAAGGTGGAAAGTTGATGTATCTCGGCGGCAACGGGTTGAACTGTGAAGTCGAGTTGATCGATGAAAACACCATGGTTTGCCACAACACGAAGATTAGCAGCCTGTGGCCGGCTGGCATGGACAACGCCGAAAGCCGTTTCGCCCGCCGGCACGAATCCGAAGCAAATCTGCTCGGCGTGGTGTTCACGCCTTCGGGAATAATGACCGGAGCGCCGTATCGTGTGGTCGATGGCTCGCACTGGGTATTTGCCGGCACGGGGCTGAAGAACGGCGACCTCTTCGGCCAGAAATCGCTGCATATGCGCTGCCCCGGCGGCGCGTCCGGCCACGAGACCGACAAGATTTCTCCGAGTTCGCCCAAGAATGTGAAACTGCTGGCAAAGGGCTTGAACCCCGACGACGGCGGAGCTGAGATGGTGTGTTTCGACACGGCGGGCGGCGGCGCGGTATTCTCAGTGGGTTCGATCTGCTACCCAAGTTCGCTGCCGGTGGATGAGGGAGTATCGAAGGTGACCGCAAACGTGCTGCGGCGGTTTCTGGCGAATAAATGAGGCTTGAGATTATTGGTGCCGCTTCCGCATCAATCGAGTGCGAATCGAAACTGCGCCGGCGAACATCAAATCAATGATGGGTTTCAAGCGACGGGGGGACGGTGAGGACGCGACCATGACAAATTCGATTGCTCACCAAGCGTCAACTCAAGCCGGCAAACGAACTAATAGGCCCAATTGGCTCTGGGCGCTACTACGGCAACGCTGCCCGCGCTGCCGCAAGGGGAAAATGTTTCGGGGGCAATTCACGATGAATGACCCGTGCCCAGGGTGCGGACTGATCCTGCAGCGCGAAGAAGGCTACTTCCTGGGCGCATTGTACGCGAGTTATCTCCTTGCCGTTGCATTGATCCTGCCGCTCTATCTGATCGCTTGGTGGTTGCTCGCCAAATCGTATTTCCTGCTCGCTCCCGTCGTGGCTTTGGTCGCCTATTTGCCGTTCATGCCAGCGGTGTTCCGCTACTCGCGGGTGCTGTGGGTGTATTTCGATCGCTCGATGTGCCCGACAGATGTGTCCGCCGGGCCAGTTGAGAAGGTGCTGCAACAACAACAGGCGAGCGGACCCCACGAAGTGATTGCCAAAGACTAACCGGCTTTGCCTACAAAGTCCGATGAGGTTGAATCTGGCAACAATGGGTAGCTACCCAGTCGGTGACATCTTCCCCAGATTTCGAGTTGAAACGACTTTATAGGCAAAGCCAAGACTAACCGAACAATTGTTCACTAATTCAGTCGACATTCTAAGCCAAACCTAAGGCGCACGATTTGGGCGCGCCCAGCGCTGCGCCCTTACACCCTTACCCTTTTTCAACTGGGAAACAGCCAATCTCACGAGTTGAAAGGCGGCAATTCTTCAGCAAAGTCGCGCCAGGTTCGGCGAATTCTCTATCGGCGCGGTCAAGATTCTACCCCAGCAAGCCCTTGACCACTTCGCCATGCACATCGGTCAGACGGAAATCGCGGCCCATGAAGCGATACGTGAGCTTCAGGTGATTGATGCCGAGAAGATGCAGCACGGTCGCGTTGTAATCGTGGATGGGCACCGGATCGCGCACGATGTTGTAGCAATAGTCGTCGGTTTCGCCGTAGGAGATGCCGGGCTTCGCACCGCCGCCGGCCATCAGCATCGTGAAGCAGCGGCCGTGATGATCGCGGCCGTAGTTCGTGGCGGTGAGGGCGCCTTGGCTGTAAACGGTGCGGCCAAACTCGCCGCCCCAAATCACCAGCGTGTCGTCCAGCATGCCGCGTTGCTTCAAGTCGCGAATGAGCGCCGCCGTCGGTTGATCCACGTCTTTGCATTGGCCACGCATCTGGCGCGGCAAATCGCTGTGTTGGTCCCAGCCTCGGTGCATGAGTTGCACGAAGCGCACGCCGCGTTCGACCATGCGCCGAGCCAGCAGGCAATTGCGGGCAAAGCCGCCGTCCACGCCCTTGTCGTCGATGCCGTACATGTCGATCGTTTTGCGATCTTCATTGGAAATATCGGTCAGTTCCGGGACGGAGGCCTGCATGCGATAGGCCATTTCATACTGGGCGATGCGGGTGTTGATTTCCGGATCGCCGAAGGTCTTGGCGGCGAGCTTGTTCAATTCCTCGACGCCGTCGAGCATTTCGCGGCGGCCCTCGGTATCGATGCCGGGCGGATTCGAGAGATACAGCACCGGATCGCTGCCGGAGCGGAAGCGCACGCCTTGATGTTGGCTCGGCAGGAACCCGCTGCCCCATAGGCGCGAGAAGATCGGCTGATCGGTCTTGTTGCCCGAACCTTGCGAGATCATGACGATGAACGCGGGCAGATTCTTGGTCTCGCAACCGATGCCGTAGCTGAGCCAGGCGCCAATGCTCGGGCGGCCGGGTTGCTGGCTGCCGGTTTGGATAAACGTGGTGGCCGGATCGTGATTGATCGCCTCGGTGTTCATCGACTTCACGATGGCGAAGTCGTCGATCACTTGCGCCATGTGCGGAAGCAATTCGCTGACCCATCCGCCGCTCTTGCCGTGCTGGGCAAATTTGAACATCGGCGAAACACACGGGAACGACTTCTGCCCGGAAGTCATGCCGGTGACGCGCTGGCCCATGCGCACCGTCGCGGGCAATTCCTTGCCATGCAACTCCTTGAGCTTGGGCTTGTAGTCGAACAAATCAATGTGCGAGGGACCTCCCGACATGAACAGGTAAATGACGCGCTTGGCCTTCGCGGGGAAGTGAACTCCCGGCAACGCCGCCGAATCGGCAACAGCTTGCTGATTCAGGAGCGAAGCTAACGCGGCCGCACCCAATCCCGTGGCGGTGCGGCTGAAGAAATGCCGGCGAGTTAACAAACGCTGGTAGTCGTGAAAGAAGGCCATGGTCCCGTTCCAGTTTGCCCAATTGAATTTCCTGGTGCGGCCATTGTATCCGCTTCCACCGGCCAATTCAGGCATTCTTTTGAGTCGTTTCTCGCGGCATGGCGCGCAACTCCATGCGGCGATCGCATCCGATCATTTGAATGTTCGGCATCCTTTCCCACCGCGCGGCCCGCTCGCCGGGTTGCTCGGCTTCCCCGACTTGTCAGGAGACGGCTCACCGGGCATGATTCCCGAGGGAAGAATAGCTTTGGAGGTTTCATCGTGAGATTCTACCGCATCGTCGGTTCGATCATGCTGGCAGGTTTGGGCGCGATCATCGCCCGAGCCGAGGACAAGGCCACTTCGGAAGTCTTGGGGCGTGGGCCATTGCACGAAGCCTATGCTCAGCCCTGGGAAAAGAACCCCGGGCCGAATCAGGCAGTCGATCAAAAACCACCGGAACCCGTTCCCGAAGAACCGCCGGCCGAAAAACCGGCGGGGAAGAACGTCCAATTCATTCCGGGTTATTGGCAATGGGACGGCGACAAGAAAGATTTCATCTGGATCAGCGGCATGTGGCGCGAAACTCCGACCGAGCGTCGATGGGTTATGGGTTATTGGGCGGAGTCGGCCGAAGGTTGGCGATGGGTGAACGGGCACTGGGCCGATGCGAAAGAACAGGATCATCAGTACGTGCCGACGCCTCCAGAGAACCCGGACACCGGTCCAACCAAGGCCGCTCCCGATGACAACAGCTTCTACATTCCCGGTAGCTGGTTCTACACGGAAGACGGCTATCAATGGCGCGACGGCTATTGGGCCGACTACCGTGCGGGCTACAGTTGGGTGCCGGCCCGATACACTTGGACGCCGTTCGGATGGTCGTTTTCAAGCGGATACTGGGATTTGGGATTCGCCGCTCGCGGTCTGGTCTATGCGCCCGTCTATTTCGGCCGCGGCTACGCTTTCGCTCCCGGTTATGTTTATCGTCCGTCGTTCGCGCTGAATCTGGGCTTCGGATCGTGGGGCTTCGGATTTGGTGCCGGCGGCAGTTACGGTTTCGGGCCGGGCTGGGGCTTTGGCTATGGACCGGGCTTTGCGGTCGTGCGTAGTTCGGGTTGGGGATTCGGCTTTGGCCCCGGCAGCGGATTTGGCTACGGCTCGGGCTGGGGCTTCGGAGTCGGCTCGGGCGGCGGATTCGGATTCGGTTCTGGCTCTGGTTGGGGCTTCGGATTCGGCGGCGGCGGAGCATATGGATACGGCAAAGGTTGGGGATTCGGGTTTGGAAATGGCGGACTCGACTTCCTGTTTGTCAATTCGGCGCGCGGCCATTACGTCTACGGCGACTACTTCGCCGCCTCGCATCTGCGCGCGGGAGTCACGCCCTTGGTGAATCATGCCGCTCGCAATTTCGACCCGGTCTTTGCCTCCGAGCGAGTGGCCCATCAGAACGACAAGCAATGGGTCTCCAACATGCGCGCCAACTATGTCGCCCGTCTTAATGGAACCCAACCGGTGCCGCCGCGG
>JBGQCZ010000236.1:0-7585 GCA_041495645.1 Gemmataceae bacterium
AACATGGGCCGGCTTGATGTCGCCATGAATCAGCCCGGCATCGTGAACCACCGCCAGCGCCTTCGCAAGCTTGTTGACCAACGTCACCGACTGACGAATCTCGCCCGCGCCGCGATGGCGCTGAAGCCATTCCGCCAACGACATGCCGCTCACGAAATCCGACACCAGGTACGGTTCGCCCTTCCAAAGACCGACGCCGCTGATCCGCCGCAGATTTGGATGGCGAATCTTGCCCGCGGCCTGCGCCTTGGCGCGCAACTGGAGAATAAATGCGGACCGGCCTTCTTGCCCAACGTCGAAAAGTTTGACAACTACCCGCGCGCTGCTCCGCCCGTCGATCGCTTCATAGGCAGTGCTGGTCTGGCCGCGATTGAGCACGCGTTGAAGTTCGTAATGTCCGACTCGTCCAGGCTGGGTCCGCTTGGCCTTTGGCGTTCGCTTCACGGATTTGCGCGCCACTTGCAGGATCGCCTGCCGGAACTGAAACTGCACGCGCAACCGGTCGGCATGCCCCGGAAAGCGATTCAGGAATTCCGATGCCGTCGGCCGCCGCCCCGATTCGGCGCGCAGGCAGTATTCCTGGTAAATCAAACTCACCGCCGACTCGTTGTCGTCGCGCACGCCGGCGAATTTCTCCAGACATTCTTCCGACGTCATCTGCTCGCCCGACCGCCAGCGGCGCTCGCGGTCGGCCAACAGCGTCTCGAGCAGGCTGCTTCCTGAAAACATGGGCAATCCTTTCGCGTTCAGGCAGTGGATTCGGCTCGCCGGTGAAGATAGTTTCGCGCTTTGTTCTCGATAAGACGCACGGCCAGCCGGCCGAGTTCTTCCACCAACTCCGCTCCCTCCGACTGGGCCGCGATCCGTTCGACCAGCCGCTTGAGCACCCCGCGGCGCATCGCCCCGCCGTCCTGCTGCCACAACCGCCGGTCCCGAAGTTGCATGCGCGCTTCGAGCAGCAGCGCCGGAGCGAACTCGCTCGCCAATTGTTGGATCGCCGTTTGATCGTCGCGACAGGCGGCGCGAAGCGTTCGCGTGAATGGGTTTCCAGACATGGCGCCTACTCCTTTCGTCCCACTCGTCCGTTCGCAAGGCCAAGACATGCATGTTCCCCGTTTTTACGGGACATCCCTTATAGCACACCCGCGCGCCGACAAGCAAGCGCCTGGTTTGCGAAATTTGACACAAAGAATTCGCTGCGAGAGTGAAGGGAATGTCGACTGACAAATTCACCGATGCCCGTCGATGACGTTGCCCGTGAGACGGCTTCCCAACAAATTCCAACATTTGGCATCTGGCGGTGGTGTCGCTCCACCGACGGATCTCCCCGTCCCGACCGAACTTACGCTGCGAATGACATGCTCGAAAAAAAACTGTTGGAACTAATGCAATGTTCGTTGAAACTTTGGTTGTAACGTTTGTTGCAACGTTGGTTGGCATGTTGGAACGCATGTTGGAACTCGTGTTGGAACTTGACGGCACGCGCGGATCGTAAAACGGAATTCATTCCGTTCGACTTCGAAAACCGACCCGAATCCCCGGTAGTGTTTCAGTCTGGGAGGGCGAGGCCTCCCAGACTGAGACACTTCCCGAACCCAGCGCACACTCTGAGCGCTGACCAATCCAGTATAGTGTACAATTGTTTCATAACAAGCCAGGTGAAACCCGCCATTTTCGTTGTGGCCGTTTTCGATGCCGCGTAAAATGCTGAAGATTTCGGTTCAATTACAAGTTCGGCGGCTCAGTGGACGACGGGATGTGCGGCTATGTCCACAACTCCAAGCAAACGGCTATGCGGACGGATCGCGGACTTCTGTACCCACCACCCGTTGCTGTCTTACTTCCTGCTCGCTTACGCGATTTCCTGGGCGTTCTTCGTGCCGTTCGTTTACCTGTGGCGAGTGGTCCTGGACGGCCAGTTTGAATGGTGGCTGATCGTCTTCCTCCCCGGGGGCTACGGGCCGACGATCGCAGCGCTCGTCATGGCCGGCGTCATTGGCGGGAAACAGGGCGTGAAGCGTCTGCTCGCCACGCTCCTGGTCTGGCGGGTAGGCTGGGTGTGGTATCTGTTCGCCGGGCTTCTCCCGGTCGCGCTGTTCGGCGTGGCCGCTTTCCTTTCGAGTTTCCTAGGCACGGCGGCCGCCTTCGAGCCGGCGAAGATGCTGTCCAATGCCCCGATAGCGCTCTTGGTCGCCCTACCGTTCGGACCAATGGGAGAGGAACTCGGTTGGCGCGGATTCGCATTGCCGAGGTTGCGGGAGCGGATGGGCCCCTGGGCCTCCACCCTCGTTCTCGGTTTCGCGTGGACGTTCTGGCACCTTCCGATGTTTTGGTTTCCGGGGGCGGCAATCCCCAGTTTCATGGAACTGTCGCTGGGCTCTATCGCGCTCTACCTAGCCCAGATCACGGCGGTGGCCGGGTTGCTCACGATTCTGTTCGAGCACACGAGGGGAAGCGTCCTTCTGGCGATCCTGCTGCACCTGACGTTCAATGCATCCGAGAACATCGTGTTCGCCGGACTGCCGGGCATGGAAGCGTCTCAGAAGCGGACGGTATTCATCCTGAACATCGTACTCCTGTCGGCGGTCGCTGCTGTAGGTCTGATGGTCTCCAGCCGCCAAATCAGGCGCCGCACCTGACTCCGGCGAGATCGCATGAAATCAGAGCGGAGTCCGCCATTTGCGTTTTGGCCGTTCCTGGTCCGGCGTAAAATGCCGAAGATTTCTGTTCAATTACAGGTTTGGCAGCGCAGGGAGGAGTTCGATCGTGTCAACGTATCTGCGACATATCGGGGCCATTCTTGGGGCCTTCTGCATCTGGTGGTCGGCTGCCGTCGTGATCGGACTGGCGTTGTACTCGCTGTGGCCACCTGACTTGTCGGTGCCCGATCAGCAGGTCTTCTCTTTTAGGGCCGGCGTCCATCTGGGGAGGCACTGGCAGAACGTCCCGGGCAATATTATCGGCTTCATCGGGGCACTCTATACGTTCCGGGCGCTATACCCAAAGACGTTGCCTACTGGACAGGCGCGAGAGTGACAGCGCAGTCAGCTGCAAGAGTCCTTTGCCTAACCGGTATATGGCCTTGAAAGTCAACAGCCGCATAGCGAACGGGGAGAGAATTTCTCCAATTTTTGTGTATCGCGGATGAGGATTGACGCCCCGTTCACATCAGCATCGGGGACGTTCGGCGCTTGGCCGTCCGCGCGAAGGCGGCGCCAAACAATTCGATTGCCGATTTTCGATTGAAGAATCATCCATATCACCGGCGCCGGTTGGTTCTTTACCGCGAAGCGGTTAAGACAGAGGAGCGCTGGGACGCTTGCGGGCGTGTACCTACAGGTCGTGCTCTTGTATTTGGCCAAATCGGTGGTCAATCAGTCAACCGGCGATGATGCCGTGAACTCGTTCGTGGACGAGGATGTACGTGATGATCGACGCTCCATCCGACTTCGGCTGCCCATCCGCCGCCTGATATCGGGACTTCAATTCCTGAAGTTCCTCTTGGCCCGCCTTCGTGGCGAGCAACGATTGCAATTCCTTCTCCCTCTCCCGGAGCGTTTTTTTCAAGGCCATTGACGTAATATCCGGAATAGGAATGCTGAGGCAGGCAACGGGAATGCCCGTAGCCGTGGTCGCGGATTTTGGAGCGAATTTGGCATTTCGTCCGGCAAATCGGAGTCGTACCGGTCTCGTTTTAATTCGGTTACCGTACCTTTTCAAAATGGGCGATGATGCACCTGAGCCTTGAACGGGCGGATGACTTTGTTTGGAAGAACGTACACGCTTCCCAACCTTGCGGCGGGAAGCGCGTCGGTGTTTTTTCAGGACGACGTGGTTGCGCCTGGTACCTTCAACGGACTCACGATCCCCGACCGTAGCCGCCTCTGCTGCCGCCACGGTCTTCCCGTGGTTTGGCCTCATTAACCGTCAGCGTCCGACCGTCGACTTCATGACCGTTCATGGCGTTCATGGCCGCTTTTGCCTGGTCGCCGCTGTCCATCTCGACGAAACCGAACCCCTTGGAACGGTTGGTCTCCCGATCCATGATCACCTGCGCCGACCGCACGGTCCCGTGCGTTGCGAACATGGTTTGAAGATCGCCGTCGGTCACGCTGTAAGCAAGGTTTCCAACATACAGTTTCATAGCCACAATGGGCCTCCTTGAGAAAGAATCACGCATCACGAGGTTGGCCCACAGTAGGCTGGTCCCGTCGCATGAAATACTTCGATTATCTTGCGACCTGGGAGGAGAGAAATGCAAATGGAGGGACAACAGAAACGGTCGTCACGGCCATGAAAGCTCTTCGCGAAAGGCACAAGAACATAATTACGTTACACATTTCCACGGCATTTGGTAAGCCCAATCCTGAGACGACGAGCGAAATCCCAGATTCCTCAGGCAAAATGCGGATCTTCATAGGCATCCGAGTTCGGCATCGCCAGTGCCGCTCGCGCCAAAGCCCGCTTGAGGCGGAGGCTTTGCGACTTCTTCGGCAACGCAACAGGCCACGCTCTTGTATTTGCCCGGATCGATGGCCAAAATGGGGAGCGTGTCGGAAACAGCGTGCGCATCGCTCATTGTAAGCAGTTTGTAACGCGGTCGGTTACCGAGAAGGAACACTATGTCAAACACCCCTGAGTCGGGCACGCGCTCCGCGGCGGAGTTCCGCACGCGATTGCATGACGTTGCCCGGATGCTCCGGGAATCTCGTTCAATGGATGAGAAGGTGCAGCGCGCCCTCGCCGAATTACTGGACGAGTTGACTACTGCGCTGGCGGCAACGAACGTGCCGCCGGCCGAAGTGACTCGGCTCGCCGAGAGTGCGGCTCACTTGGCGGATTCTCTTCACCATCAACACGACCGGGGACTCCTGGAAAAAGCTCGCGACCAATTTCGTGGGGCGATTATCGACGCAGAGGTGCACGCTCCGATCGCGGTCGGCCTGGCGCGCGGTCTGATCGACGCATTGGCCAACATCGGAATCTGACAACAGCAGCCAGGTAATTGATGTCGCTGTCAATTGAATTTCAATCTGCGAAATCCGCGGCTAGAGATTTTGTTCCCGCACAGGGGTAAGAAATCAGCGCCGCTCGTAGACGTTGCCGGGCAGCCGGCGCACCGTCTTTTTCATTTCGAGCATCATGAGCATGCCGTTTAGCTGCGCCACCGGGATTCCGAGTGCTCGCACCAGGTCGTCGATATGCCGCGGACCGTCGGCGAGCGCGTCCCAGAGGCGGCGCTGCGTTTCGTCCAAACCGGGCGGCGGCATCTGCACGGTGGGCGGATCGTCGGCAACCGGTTGAATGGTTTTGGCGAGCGGAAGGTGACTCCGCTGTTTGGAAAGGCCCGCCAGATCTTCGAGAATGTCGTCGGCATCGCGGACCAATCGCGCCCCGTCGCGAATCAATCGCAACGTGCCGGAACTCGCGCCGCTATCCACATTGCCGGGCACGGCAAACACCTCACGGCTTTGCGCGGCGGCGTGATCGGCGGTAATAATCGCCCCGCTGCCGTCGATGTTGGCTTCGACTATCACCACCGCCTGCGAAAGCCCGCTAATGATGCGGTTTCTAGGGGAGAACATGGTCGGATGCGGGGGAGCTGTCATCCGCGCCTCGGAAACGACGCAGCCTGCCTTTTCAACTGCCTCGGAAAGATCTTTGTGTTCGGGCGGATAAATCGCCGACAGCCCATTCGCCAAAACCGCGATCGTTCTCCCGCCGGCATCCAGCGCCGCCCGATGTGCCGCGCCATCGATGCCGCGCGCCAAGCCGCTCACAACCGTAACACCGGCGCGAGCCAAACCCGACGCGATGCGCTCGGCCATCCGCCGGCCGTACGACGTACAGTGACGCGTGCCGACCACACCCACGGCCCGCGCGTCGCTGTCGGCGAAAGCGCCGCGATAGTACAGCATCGGCGGCGGGTCTTCGATGCTGGCCAGCGCCTTGGGATAGGCCGGATCGCCGTGCGGAAGCAGCCGAACATTGTGTTTTTCGAGTAGCTCGATTTCGGATTCCAGGTTGATGTGCCGCAACGTCTCGACGAATTGGAACGAGAGTTTTTCGCCGATGTGCGGAACTTCCTGAAGCTGCTCCATGGATGCGCGGCGAACCGCGGCGGCGGTGCCGAAGCGATTGAGCAGCGCGGCCGTCAACCGCGGGCCCATTCCCGGCACGAGCGACAGGGCGAGCAAGTCACGCATCGAGTCTGAAAGCGGCTCGGCCACGGCGGCACCTCGGGAGGCGTTTCCGGCAGTCCCGCATTAGGTTACACTGACATTGGCGAGAATTGAAGACCCTATTTTCATGGTTTCGGGTTGTCTTGTGCGCGATTGTTTGATCATGATTTTGGCATGCGTTGCCTCAATGGTACTGGCCGTTGGTCGCGGCTCTACGCACCCAGTGCCGTCGTTCACTTACGATCGCACCGTTCGCGTCACGCTGACGGCGAAAGGCGTGCGGGTCGAGTATCGAATCGAACTCGATGATTTCACGGTCCTCAAGGACGGCGCTGAAATCATCAAGCCGGAAGAACTCTCGAAACTGCGCTCGCCCGAAGCCATTCGCGACGCGTTTGCCAAGGCCATCAGCGGATTCATGATCGATCGCATTCACGCGACTCAGGACGAATCGGACCTCGTCTTTCGCGCGTTGAAACCGCCCGAAAAGAACAAGGACCATTTGTATTACGATTTCTTCTTCGAGGCCGATTGGCCAGCGACGCTCGCGGCCGGTCAGAAATTCAAACTCATCTTGGAGAATCCGCCCAAAGACAGCATTCATCTGGAAAAGGGCCGGATCGACTTGGGGTTCGCGGACGAGCAGCGAATTCGGCTAACCGACAAGAAGGAGCCCGATCCGGATTTGAAGTCGTTGACCAACTTGTTGCTCGCGCCGAAGATTGAAGCGCTGCTTCGCACGCTCTCCGCCACGCTGGAACCGAATCAAGCGAAGCTGCCCGCAACTCCTCAAGCCACTGAACCACCGCCGGAACCAACGCCCGCCGAGCCGCCTTCGATCTTCGCGCAAATGCGCAAGCGTGGATTGACTGCGCTGTTGGAATCCAATCTCGGGCTCGGTCTGCTCTTGCTCCTCGCTCTCGGTTTCGGCGCAGCCCATGCGTTGACTCCCGGTCACGGCAAGACGCTCGTCGCCGCGTATCTTGTCGGCGAACGCGGCACGGTGGGTCACGCCTTTCTGCTTGGGCTGGTCACAACCATAACGCATACGGGAATCGTCATCATTCTGGCGGCGATGTTGCCGTGGTTGCTCGCGCGCGTCGCGGCCGAACAGGTACAGGCAATTCTCGGTTTTGTCGGCGGGTTCTTAATCGCGGGAATGGGCCTATGGCTTTTGCTTAAGCGGCTCTCGGGGCAAGCCGATCACGTACATTTGGGCGAGTCGGACCACCATCATCACGGTCACGGGCATCACCATCATCATCCGCCGACGGGCGAAAAGGTCCGCATTTGGAGTCTGATCATGCTCGGCATCAGCGGCGGCATCGTGCCGTGCTGGGACGCGATCGCCTTGCTGGCCTGGTCTATCGCCGCGCGGCAGGTTCAGCTCGGCCTCCCGCTCT
>JBGQCZ010000237.1:0-7564 GCA_041495645.1 Gemmataceae bacterium
CTCTCGGCTCGTAGCGGCTCTTGGACGGCCTTCCCGCCTGTTGGCAGTGGCACGCGTGGTCCAGAACCTGGCCGATTACAGCGGCGGCCCCGCGACGGATTCGCACCGTCTTCCCTCTTCGTCCCGCCGCCCCGACCGGAGCGCGGGAACCTGTCGTACCGCAGAATGATGTAGGAATGGAAAACCGATCGGCAATCACCGCGAAGACAGAAAAATCAGAGACAGAAAATGTGGCGTGAACTAACTCACCCAGTCATTCGTGGTGGTCCTCGACGGTCGCCAAGGCGGTGGCAAGATCGAATCCGGCGGCCGGCAGCGGTCGATCGCCAGCTTTGCCGCATTGGCAGGCCAGCGGCGGAGCAAGCCGTTCCAGCACTTCGAATAGCTGCGCGGCCCGAAGTGGTTTGGACATGTAGGCGTCCATGCCCACGGCGAGACAGCGTTCGAGGTCGCCTTTCATGACGTGGGCGGTCAAGGCCACGATCGGCACATGAGCTCCGGTTGCTTTCTCTTTTTCGCGCAGCGCCGCGGTCGCTTCCAGGCCGTCCATCTCCGGCATTTGCACATCCATGAGAACGGCATCGAATGATTCCTGCTCCAGCGCCGCCAGCACCTCGTGACCGTCGCGGGCGATCGCGACGGAGTGTCCACGCTTCCGCAATAACTGAACGGCGAGTTCACGATTAATGTCGTTGTCCTCCGCCAACAAGATGCGCAGACATCTCGAACCATTGCGATACTTAGGACGAGGAACCAGTGTATTGCTTGGCAGTTCGCCCGGTTTCTTCAACAGCGCCTGCGCACTCAGGCCGCACCGGACCGTGAAATGGAACGTGCTGCCTTGCCCGGGCACACTCTCGACCCAAATGCGGCCGCCCATGAGGTTGACCAATTTGGCCGAGATGGACAGCCCCAGTCCGGTGCCGCCGTAGTTGCGCGTCGTCGAGCTATCGGCCTGGGTGAACGCCTCGAAGATGATTTGTTGTTTTCGAATCGGGATGCCGATGCCCGTGTCGCGAACTTGGAAGTGCAACATCACCGATTCGGTCTCGGGATCGGAGCCATCCGCCGACACTTCGACACCCACCGCGCCGCGCTCGGTGAACTTGATGGCATTGCCCACGAGATTAATGATTACCTGCCGCAATCGTTGCGCGTCACCCACCAGCCATTCCGGCAGGCTGGGCTGAATGCTGCACGTCAACTCCAGGCCTTTCGCCTCGGCTCGGACACCCAGAGTCTTTAACGTTTCGCCCACGCCTTCGGCGAGATTGAATGGGACCGGGTCGAGATCGAGCTTTCCTGCTTCGATCTTGGAAAAGTCGAGAATGTCGTTGATAACCGTCAGCAGTCCATCGGCAGAGGATCGCACTAGATTCAAGTAGTTGCGCTGTTCGTTGTTCAGCGGCGTGTACGACAGTAACTCAGCCATTCCGAGCACGCCGTTCATGGGCGTACGAATCTCATGGCTCATGTTGGCCAGGAACTCGCTCTTGGCCTGGTTGGCCGCGTCGGCCGCCGTCTTGGCGCGAACCAATTCCGCCTCAAATCGCTTGCGATCGGTGACGTCACGAGCGATGCCCTGGATACCCGTGAGCGCGCCGTCGTGCAGGATCGGCCGCACGCTGACCTCGAGAGGAAGCTCGCGGTTGTCTTTGGTCTTCAGCCGGTATTCGTGCATCACGGCTTGAGGATTGAACTTGGAGCCCGGAACGGGCGCGGCCAAGGGGTCAACGACATCCGACGCGAGCATGGATCGCAGGCTCATGCCAAGAATCTCGTTACGCGCGTAGCCAGTGGCGATCTCGCCGGCGTTGTTCAGCGAAGTTAGGTTGCCGTCATTATCGGTCGTGAAGATGATGTCCGTGGCGTTTTCGACCAGTTCCTGGTAGCGAGCCCGCAGGGCCAACTCCCGTTGCACACGCTCGTGAATCAAATCTGTCTGTTGCTTGACGCGTCGGCGAAGCGAGATCACCCACGCGAGTGCGCTCAACGTTACCAAGCCCGCCGCCGACAGCAGCACGGGCGCGTAGCGCCAGGTCCACCAGGGCGGCCGTTTGATCACCGCGACGTCGGATGGGTAGCGCAGCAATACCCGGAACGATTGCGGCGCCGCTTCTTGGTCACGCTGGACGACGCTAACTCCCGTAACCGACACGAGGCTGCCCGGCGCCAGAGCGGCGAACGGCTCGCCGGCGGTCGGATTTCCATCCAGAAAGGCTTCGAAGACATGCGGATCCGCCTGAAGGACCAGAGCCCAACCGTCCTTGCGGCGGGCCACGTCGACGAGTCTCGCTTCCAGGCGCACGAACTCAGCGTCATGATCGCCGTCGAGGATGCGGTTCCCGATTACCGTGCGCGGCCGCGGATTCTCCAGCTCCGCCGGCAGCCGTCGCAGGATCGCTCGTTGCAATGAGTGGACGGAGCGTTCGACTTTCGGGAAGCCAACCACCTCCACCAAAGTTCCCGGCTCAATCCGCTCCGCGGATTCCAACTCAACCAGCAACCCGGCCGTATCATCGGTGAGATACACGGCTTTGCCGCCGCCCGACCAAATAACGCGCCCTCGCACCCGGATGCGATGACCCGCTTTCGCGTCGGGATCGAACTGCAGCACGCCGTCCACGGTCGTGATCGGCCCGGCAAATGGATCCGCCGGAGGCGCGTTCATGATCGTCACGTCCGCCAGGCTCTGCGAAAACAGCCGGACACCGACGATCTGGCGGCGCTGATTGAAAACCGAGCCGCACGCGCCAATGACCCGCACCCGCGCATCCACCAGCTTCTGGATCGTCTCCTCGCTGGCAATTCCCGGTGCCCGCACGCTGAATCGGCCGTTTCCGTGAGCGAGCTCCAGGAACACGTGATTTGAGTCGATGTGGGCGGATTGGATGACTCCGTCGAGGACCACGAATTGACTATCTTCCCGACCCGTGAGCAGCTCGCTCAGTGGCAGGTTGAGTGGCTTTGGCCGTTCCTGGTGCCCCAGGACCTTGACCCCCGTGGGAAACACGATGGGTGCAAACTCACCCGGTCCGCTGAATCCGGTAAGCTCGACGAGATCGCCCATTTGAATCGGCAGGACTTTCTCGGCATGAACATAAATGCCGTTGGTCGCATCTTGAATGAACAGGTTGTTCCATTCCCGGTCGTAGTAGGTCACCACCGCGGTGAGACGAACTGGTTGCGCTTTGCGCGCCTTTTCGATCGGCAGGTTGCGCACGTCCCGAACCGCCTGAAGCAGCGGCAGAAACTCGTCCTTCCGATCGGAGCCTCCCGGCGGCGCCACCACCCGGTAAACCGCATCCCGCAACATGATCTGCGTGCCGTCCAGGCCGGGAAGTCCAACCGCTTCGATGAGATCGCCTACGCGCGCCGGCGTCTGCTGTTTGGTCTGCACGACGAGGCGGCGCTCGCCCTCGCGAAGGGTCATCGTCGCGCCGTCGGGGGCCGCGACCAGTTCCGCGCGCACTTTGATTCGATTCATCGAGGCTTGGGGAAACCGGCTCAAAAGCGTGACAGGAACGGCGTACGAATCGTCCGGAAACGGCTCGGCCGCCGCGGCGTGAAAAGACGCGCAGAGACAAACGATCAGTCCGGGTAACCGGAATGGGCGCTTCGGTCGACTCACGGAATCTCCCCGCGGGCCTCGACATTCGAGGCGCCCGCGCAGACCGCGATGCGAGTGAATCACTTGCAGCGTGAGAAGGATAGCTCAAAAAACGACTGGAATTCAACAAATACGTCAAGAGTGAGGTCATAGAGAAGAAGCTCCTGCGGGTCTTGTTCGCTAGGGCGCGATGGGTTGGCCGGGCACGACTGTCTT
Source organism: Gemmataceae bacterium (assembly GCA_041495645.1). Classification (GTDB taxonomy): domain Bacteria; phylum Planctomycetota; class Planctomycetia; order Gemmatales; family Gemmataceae; genus JBGQCZ01. The sequence goes on from JBGQCZ010000237.1 coordinate 3,827, forward strand.
GATCGCGTCATCGGCTTCGCGGCCTTCATCCACCACAATGTGCCGGTTTCCCTTGAGGTTCTTGAATTGCTGGACCTTGCCCGAAGGCCAGCGGATGGTCAGGGAGTCGACCGTGTCGGCGTCGGCCAGTCCGAAATGGACAATGTTCGGCGACTGCGACAAGTAACTGTTCGCGGGGTACATTTCGCGAACCAATTGCTGCCCCTTCACCACCGCCGTGAGCCGAGCGCCGATCCCCTGGCGATTGCTGGTCTGGCCGCGCAGTGACACTTTCAAATAGCTCTTGCGGGGAAGGTGGTTTTCGTACAGCATCAGCGGACCACCGCCGGCCTGCCGCACGAGCAGGTCGAGCATGCTGACGTTGCGAAAATCGGCGGCCACCACCGAGCGGCCGTCGCCGTCGCTGTCGGCCCCGGTCAGGTGGCTGATGTCGAGGAAATTCTGCCCCTTCACATTCAGAAATGCGCGGTTGCGCTCAAAGGCGCTCAGGTTGTGCCCGTTGGTCACGATTTGCCACGGATTGTTCACCCAAAATTCGCCAAGCGATTTGTCCAAAGTTCCCGGCAGGGGCACATCACATCCGCGATTGCAAGGCTGTGACACGACAGCCAACCAGACGCAGTTTCAGCCATCCGGTTCGTTGCGGTCGCGGCTGAGATAGCCGGCGGTGGCGTAAATATCGAGCCAGCCGTCGTTGTCGAGATCGGCCAGACAAGCGCCATAGGACCAGCCGACGGCTGCCACCTGCATCTTCTTGCCGGCCTGCTCGAACTTCAGCCCGCCCTTGTTCAAGTGCAGTTGGCTGCCGGCCACGAAGCGGCGCATTTTTTCCATCACCGCGGGCGGATACGCGTCGGGGGCGAGATTGCCGATCACGCGCGCGCCGGCCTTGGAGTACATGTTCGCGCAAAAGATGTCGATGTTGCCGTCGTTGTCGATGTCGCCCACGGCCATGCCCATGCTGCCGAAATCGGCAGGATGGTCCGCGAGCTTGTGCTCGGTGAATGTGCCGTTGCCGTTATTGATCAACAATCCGCCGTCGCCGAATTCGTTGATCACGTGAAGGTCGGGCCAGCCGTCGTTGTTCGCGTCGAGCCAGGCGGCCGTGAACGTCGAGCGCTGGCCGCCAAAGGTTCCGCTGCGCCGAGTCACGTTTTCGAACTGCCAGTCGCCCTTGTTCCTGAACAACATGTTGCCTTTGGCTTCGCCGCTGCGGGCGTCGAGCCAGGCATTCCGGCCCGGCGGGGCGGTGCGCGTCAGGTAAAGATCGAGTTTGCCGTCGCGGTCGTAATCCGCGACCACGATGCCAATCGCGTCGCCTGGAATGCGCAAATTGCTGCGGTCGGTGTAGTCGACAAAGCGTTTACCCTGGTCGTTGCGATAAATTCGGCCCGCGAGGATCAAGTCGTCCCAGCCGTCGCCGTCGATGTCCACCCAAGCGGCCGTTGGGCGATCCGCAATCCGCGTCGGCAGCCCGTAGCGAACCGTCACATCCTCGAAACTGCCGTCGGCCCGGCCGCGATAGAGGGTGGTGTTGAAGTCCGTGACCAAGACATCGAGAATTCCGTCGCGGTCGAAATCGCAGACATAAATGCCGCCGGTGGACGGCTGAAACACGTCGGTCTTCCAGTTGTCGTAAAGCTTCGACGAGTCGAGGCCGCGCTGTTGGCCGACTTCGGCAAAGAGGTAGTGCGACGACTTCGTCGTGAGGACCTGGAGCACGCTCGCCGAGCGCAACCAACCCGGCCGGGACAACAGCTCTTCCGTCGGCCGCGAAAGTTCGAAGCGAAGCATCATGACCACTTCCGCCGGCGCGCCGCGGGTATGCTCGCCGTGCAAGCGCAATTGGACATTGCACTCCCACGGGCCGTCGAGCTGGCCCCGAACCTTGGGATTCAGCGTCATGAGCGCGAGCTTGGCTTGGGGCGGCGACGCAACGAATAAGCCGCGGAATTCGAGTAATCGGGACATGAAGGTCGCGCGTGTCAGCGGCAACGGCGGTTGGCCCGCGTCCTCGAGCCGCTCGATTTGCATAAGGTCAGTGGCCGTTCGCACGCTGCGCGGATCGCGCAGGTCGGCGCCCGTGAAATCCGCGCTCAGCAATCGGGACAGCGCAGCACCATCCGCGCTTTTGAGTGCCGCGGCCACCAAGCTGAACCCGTGCTTTACCAGCACGTTGCCGTGGTGCTCGATTTCCCAGAGGTACTTTCGATCGGCTTCCGGAAGTTCCGGATCGGGAAAGCGGCTGTTCGCCTGATTCTCATTCACCTCGGCCTCAGCGCCAATGGCCTGCAGGGCCGCGCGTGCGACGTAACGCACGCCGAGACTGTTGTCGTTTAGCATCAATCGCAAGATCGGCGCGGCCGGCCGGGCTTCGACGCCGATTTCGGCAAACGCCCGAGCAACCGCGATTCGCAACGAGTTCGGCACGTCTCCGTCGAGTGCCGCCGACAGAGACGGAACCGCCTCGGAAGTGCCGGCGCTGGCCCGGCCAAGCGCCAGCACCATCGTTTCTTGAATGCTGAATGGAAAAAGATCCAAGTTGGTTTGGTTGTTGGGATCTTTAATCGCCCGGATCAACGCGGAAACGGCTGGACGCGCGTCGGCGTGCAGGCGGAACAGAGCCATCCCGGCGTACATGCGCACGTGGAGTTCCGGGTCTTCGACCGCCTGAGCCAAGGCCGGCGCCGCCGATCGCGAAGCCGGCGCCATTTTCACGAGCGCGTCCGCCGCCGAGGCGCGAATCCTGGGGTCCGGATCTTCGAGCATGATAGCCGACAATGCAGGCACCGCATCGACGCCATCCGGGCCGGCAACTCCAAGGCCCGAGATCGCCTCGCGGCGAACGTCGATGTCGGACGAATCGAGGGCTTTGGTCCAATAACGGATCGAATGGCCGTTATACGTCCCGCTCGAATCGAACAGGGTTGCCAGATACAACGGGCTGCCGGGAATCAAAAAGACCAGCGGAGCCAGCGCGAAACCGGCAATCGCTCCCCGCCACGCGCGACGTCGAGTCATGGGTTGAACCTCGGGTTGCCCGCCATTGTGCCCCATCGTCCACGACAATTCAAGAGCCCGGGCGACAGGATCGTGAGCCCGCAGTGCAAGCAAGGACAGTCGGTTCCTCTTCCGAGGACCGAGACCACGGCGGCCAGGAACCCGCCGGGGTTTCTTTTTCCCGGGCGACAGACTCCCGAACCAAACTAAATCCAACTTTCGGCCCTGTGCGCGAATCTCGTTTCCTGGACGCATCTCCTTGCCGGAACCAGACTTCCCACTCGCCCCCGATGCCCTCAAACATTTTGTGGAGAAAGTGGTTGAGTGGTGCGTTGGGTTGGCAGTTGGGTGGTGCGTTGGGTTGGCAGTTGAGTGGTGCGTTGGGTAGTGAGTGGTGGTGGTGTTCGAAGTTGAGCTGGCGTCGAACGCGCCGCAGGCCGCGCGGACCAAAAAGTGAATTGATTTGAACATGATCGAACCCTCCAAGACGCGCGCACGTGAAACGCCGCGTCGAAATGACTTTGGTAATGTACATCAGTATATTTTGCGATGCAAGGGGAGAATCGTTTAACCGCGACGCGGAGTCTTCGGAGCGGAGCGCGCCGGGCGGCACGCTCACGTTTAACCGCGACGCGGAGTCTTCGGAGCGGAGACGGCCATGTGGGAAAGGGAGTTGTTGTTGAGGTACGCACCTTCAGCGCGACCGTCCAGGACGGGTTTTTGAAATGAGTGGCGGGA
>JBGQCZ010000238.1:0-7506 GCA_041495645.1 Gemmataceae bacterium
ATGTAGTGCGGCGTGCCCATCGCCTCGCTCGCGCCCGTGAGCGTATAGCCGGCCGGGTCGAGCCCTGCCAGCTTGGCCAGACCGAAGTCGGCGATCTTGACCCGTCCCTGCCGGTCGATCAATACGTTCTCCGGTTTGATGTCGCGATGGATGATCTCATTTTGATGCGCGTATTGCAGCGCGTCGGCCAGCGCCTGGACGACGCGAATCACTTGATCGGGCGACACGCGGCCAGCTCGCATCAATTCGCGGAGGTTCATCCCATCCACGTATTCGAGCAGCAAATAATAATGCCCGCCGGCTTCGCCGAAATCGTGGACCGACACAATGTGCGGGTGCTGCATCCGGGCCAAGGCGCGTGCCTCGCGAGCGAACCGTTCGGCGAATTCCGGGTCGCCGTTCGCGCTGGAGGGCAGCACCTTGAGTGCGACGAGCCGGTCGAGCTTGACCTGCTTCGCCTTGTAGACGGCGCCCATTCCGCCTTGGCCGAGAAGTCCTTGAATCTGCAGTTGCGGAAAATGCGGCGCGAGTTCGTTCGTCGCCGGCGGCGTGAACGGCATGGCGCCCGTCGGCGACCGCGTTCGTAGCGCCGCCTGCAACAAGCAGCGCGGGCAAAGCGATTCCGGTGCGTTGGAGGGAAAGTCCGATCCGCAAGTCGGGCAGACTCGACTGGCCATGGCAAATCTCCAGGTTGGTCTGCCAATATCTGAAGCGAATCCAATGAAAGGTTACAGGAAAACTTGTTTTGATCTCAGCCGGCCAATGCCGCAAACAGTGCCCGGATTTCGTCGTCTACTTCGTCGGGCGATTGCACGGTGTCCGCAATCGCCGCCCGAAGCCGCTCGCGATACCGTTGCCGCAACCGATGGGCCGCGACCTTAACTGCTCCCTCGGTCAGACCTAGGTCGGCGGCCACGCTCGCATATGAGCCCGAATCACCCGTCAGCGATCCTTTCAACCGTTCGAAGATCACTTCCTTCCCGGCTTCGGCATATTCGGCGCGCAGACCCGTCAGAGTCTGTTCCAACATGGCCAGCGCCCAACGACGTTCAAACGCCTGCTCGGGTGTATCGCCGTCGGCGGGTTCCAATCCCGAGCGGCTGTCGGCATTCAGAGAACTCAATGGGCATGGCGTCACTCCGCCGCCGCGTTTCTGGGCCGTCTCAAAATCGTGTTGGTTGGCCAGGAAATGCTGGCAGGCCCCCAGCAAATACGATCGAAACCGCCCCTTGGCCGCGTCCGCCGAAGTGAGCCCGTCGTGCTCCAGAAGGCGCGCGAAAAATTCCTGAGTCAGATCCTGCGCGCGATCGAGATCGGATCCACGCCGACAAATGAAGGAGTAGATTGGCGACCAATACAACTCGCACAATTGCCCGAGCGCCGACCGCGACGCCGACTCATCGTCGCGCTGCGCCGCCTGAACCAGGCTCCAGCGAGTCGTGGCGAAGCGTGCGGGTGATGACATGCTGGCAGTATACGACGCGCCAATCCGCGCGAACCCGGTCCGACCTTGACGCACTCCGTATACAAGCGTAACTTGAATTGGAATTAGGGCGCTTAGCTCAGCCCGGTTAGAGCACTTGCTCGACACGCAAGGGGTCACAGGTTCAAATCCTGTAGCGCCCAATCGATTGAAGTCCTTGTTCCCAATAGGGTCCCGCTTCCTGCCAAGCCCGCTTCACTCTTAGACCGACCGGTGATTTCCTGGCGTTCGTCGGCTTTGCCCACGAAACCGCTTCACATGACCAATTCGAAAATCGCCGTCCTAGGCGGGTACGGCACGTTCGGAAGTCTGATCGCCGAGCAACTCGCGAAGGCAGACGCACAAGTTGTAATTGCCGGGCGCGACGCCGTCAAAGGCCAGGCATTTGCCGCTTCGTTGAAAGCGAGTTTTGTCCGCTGTGATGCCAGAGATAATGCATCGCTCAAGGATGCGGTCTCAGGCGCGCAACTGGTCATCAACGCATCTGGGCCGTTTCAAGCCAAAGACTATTCGATTCCGCGGACCTGCATCGAACAGGGCTGCAACTACATCGACTTGGGCGACGGGCGCGAGTATGTGGCCGGCATCGCGCAACTTCACGTCAGCGCGAAAGCTCAAAAGGTCTTTGTTTGCGTTGGCGCCAGCACGACGCCAGCCGTCACTTCTGCCGTGGCCGCGGAACTTCGAACGCACTTCCGGCACATTCGCTCCATCAAAGTCGCACTCTCCGCGGGCAACAAGATTCAAGCCGGTGTTTCGACGATTGCGTCAATCCTCGCTTATGTTGGTTCGCCCGTGCGCGTATGGCAAGATCGCCGCTGGCGGACAAGAATCGGCTGGGGATTGGGTGAGTTCATCAATTTTCCGAAGCCCGTTGGCCGGCGACGGGTGCAACTCTGCGACGTGCCGGACTTGGAACTCTTCCCCCAATTGTTCGAAGCCGACAACGTCGTCTTCAAAGCCGGTGTCGAGTTGGTATTCTTCAATTACGCAATTGCCGCACTGGCGCAACTGCGAAGGCTATGTCCCTCGCTGAATCTACCCGCTCTTGCAGGACCGTTGGTGCGCGTAAGCAACCGATTCAAATCGCTGGGAACAACTCACGGCAGTTTCGCCGTGTGGGTCACCGGTGATTCGGGTCAACAGAAATCTCTTGCGTTCGTGGCGCCCCAGAATGGCCCGCGTGTCCCTTCCGCACCTGCTGTCTTGCTTGCCCGCAAGTTGTTGGCCGGCGGCATAACGGCACACGGTGCTTTTCCCTGCGTAGGATTTATCAGTTTGGCGGAATTCGCCGACCAGCTCGCGCCGTTTGGCGTTTTCATCAAACGCGGTGAAAACGGGTCCTGGTTATCGTAGCCACGCCACCGAGAAATCGCCTGATTCACGAAAGGACTTCGGTCAAAACACGTCCTTCACCGCCGATCGGCATCGGTCGGCTAAAGCGATCTTGGATCTGCGTGTGCGGATCGATGCCAGCCAGGTGATAGGCCGTGGACAAAATGTCCTTAGGTGAGACCGCGCCATCGACCACGTCGCCGGCGATTCGATCCGTTCGTCCGACGACTTTGCCTCTAGCGACTCCCGCGCCTGCCAACACCGTGGAATAGGCTCTCGACCAGTGATTGCGACCGCCTTGGCCTTTCCCCGACGGATGGTCGCCGTTGGCATCGAGTTTGGGAGTGCGGCCATGTTCCGTCGTGCAGATTATCAGTGTTTCATCCAACAAGCCACGAGCCTCCAAGTCCTCAATCAGGGCCGAGAACGCCATATCGAAGCCGGGAAGCAGTTGTTCGGTCAGGCGCGGATAATGCCAGTAATGCGTGTCCCAGGCCGAGTTCACCCAGCCATACTCGTCCCAAAACACGGTGATGAATCTTCCGCCGGCCTCCACAAGTCTTCGCGCGACGAGACAGGCTTGCCCAAATAACGTCATGCCGTAGCGCTCTCGGAGTGCCACGGGTTCTTTGCGAACATCCAGTGCTTGCCGCAATCGGGGAGAGGTGGCCAGCGAGAAGGCAAGGTCCTGCGAACGTCCGAAGGCTTTGACCCGATCCTGCGAATCCAGATCGCGCCGTGCTCGATCGAACTGATTCAACAGGGACCGGCGTTGATCCAATCGATCCAAGGTCACTTCACTGGTTGCCGCGTCGGTTTTACCGAGCACAAAACGAGCCTTGGCATCGATGCCGCCATAAGGATCATCAACCGTCGCAATCTCACCGCCAAAGTGGTATTTCATCGGGCGGTAGCCGTCGCCTTCGAACTCGGTCCAGACCGGATCATAGGCGCGGCCCAGAAACGCGGCATATGGTCCTGCATTGTGAATCGGGTGCCGGCGGCGTGAACTGTGCAAGAACGGCAGGGCGATGTTGCGAGGCAAAGGAGGACGAACGCCTTGGCTTCGCTGGTCTTCCAAGAAATCCACGATTGAGCCGACGAACGGCCAATGGCGCGGATCGCGGGGATTGTCCTGCATCGGCGTGTCAAGTATCGGCGTGGAGGTGACTGAAAAGGCCGTGCCGTGGATTGGATAGGGATGAGTCATTGATCGAATCACGGTGCAGCGATTGATAGTCCGTGAGATTCTCGGCAGACCCTCGCAGACTCGGTAACCCGGCATTGCAGTTGGGATGCTGCCCAGTTTTCCTCTAATCTCGATGGGTGCATCCGGCTTGGGATCGAACGTCTCAAGCTGACTGGCCCCACCATACAAGAAAAGAAGCAGCACCGACTTTGCCTTGCCAAAGCCTGGCAATTGGTTGGGATTGGCCGCTTGGCTTCCTTGGCTCAGTGTGGACGCCAAACCAGAACCCAAGGCGCTGACGCGAAGAAAGTCACGCCGGGATAGCCCGTCACACAATGTTCGACGCGAGCCCAGAATCCGCAGCATTTCAAGAGCCCAAAGTTTGAGCAGCGGTTTGATCGTAACGCGACTGTTACCCGCGAATCAAGAACGAATCCTGAATTGTCCCTAGCATACTGTGATCGAGCGACCGCATTCGAGGCCACTCATGTATCGCGCCGGCGCCACAAGCGTTGTCATTGCTCTGACGTGCGCCGCACTAGCGAAAGCGGATGACAACTGGCCGAAGAACCTGATCGGTTACACTGAGCTTCAAACCAATCTACCAGGCGGCCGCCACGCCAATGTCCGCACGATGCGGGCAGTGGTCATCTCGGCGGATGGTTCGCGGCGGCAACTTTTGGCCGAGGAACTTGTGGATAAGCCGGACGCTTGGACCCAATTCGTCGGTTGGTCGCCTGACGGCAAGACGGCAATCATCCATCGAGGTTGGCAAAGTCCCGAGAACGCTCGCTGGGAAGAGGAGCACAAACAGTTTCGCATGGAGCGCGGCCAATGGTTGCTCGACGCGTACTTGCTCGACCTGTCGACCAAGAAGCCCATCAACGTAACCGGCGTGGAACGAGTAAGTCATTACAACGGCGGGCTGTTCTTTCTTCCCGATGGCCGCGGCTTGGGATTCACACCGCTGATTAATGGCGTTTCGAAACCATTCGTCATGGATCTTGATGGACGCAATAAGAAGGACGTGTCTGGGAAAGGCGCCGGCTTCGCTTATGGGTATGGCGCGTCTCCCGATGGCAAGTTGATCAGCTACCACGAAAACTACCAAATCTTCATTGCCAACTCAGACGGATCCGGGAAAAAGCGCATCGATACGGGCAATCCGTTCAATTTCGGACCGAGTTGGTCGCCCGACGGCAAATGGCTGCTTTTCGTGAGCGGAGTCCATGGCCGCAGCAATCCCTACATCGTTGGTCGAGACGGCACTGGCTTCCGAAAGCTGGTGGACCTCAACGGCTACCAGGGATGGGTACAGTTCTTGGACGTTCCCGACTTTCACCAGGGCAGCAGCGACACGCCGGTTTGGTCGGTCGACGGAAAGACGGTTTTCTACACGGCGAAAATCGGCTCGAATGTCGAACTGTTTCAGATCACGCTCGACGGCAAGGCCTCGCAGCTCACAAAGACACGAGCAGGAACATTGCATTACCACCCGCAACCGTCGCCAGACGGTGCATGGCTGGCCTACGGTTCAAATCGAGAGGGCGTGCGGCAACTATTCGTGATGCGCTTGGCGGACCACGCCGCGAAATGTATTACCACTCTTTCTCACGGCCGCGGGGCGATGTGGCCGCATTGGCAGCCTCAGTCTGACGGCAAGAAGTAAGGTCACGGCATTCTAAGTCTACCAAAACGCCGCGAAGCGAATACCGAAGTAAGACGCATGGCTGGTCCCCGTGTTTGGGTTGACCAGCACGGTTGGCGAGTAGTTCATCATCAGGCGAGAGTAACTGTTCAAGTACCAATTCAGGCCAAACGTCAATTCGTCGACGCGTCCGCCCGGCTTCAAGCCGTTGGCGGCAAGCGGCGCATCGGGATCGGACAGATCCAAATACGCGTAGCGAAAGGTCAATTCCAAGGCACCGAAACCGCGTCGTTCGCCGCCAACCCCGAACGGCTTCAAGACCTGAACGGGAGCGAATGCTCCTCGGCGAAGGTCATAAGCGCGATGGTCGCCCGTGAGGAAAAAACTGACTTGTGCGTACGCCCCGTGATAGAACACCGAATTGCCGGCAAGTTGCGGCACGAGCATCGCCGTCCATTCGGTTTGCAACGAGAATCGCCCCCAGACCGAAGCGGCTTCGAAGCCGAAGATGTGGTTCCGGTTTGCGGGGATGACCGGGGTGACGAGCAGCGGATCGAGCGGAGAATCGCCTTGCTCCAGTATGTTGCCTTGAAAATTCAGGACGACTGTATCATTCGGGGGCCGTTGAAACGAATACGCCGCTCCCAGATGGAGGAAGTGCGGATCATCGCTGTCGTCGTACCAAAAAAGCCGTGTCGCGCGCGCGGTGTACGCCATGTCGTTTTGATCGCTCGAGTCGCGTCCGGACGAATCACTGCCGGAGCGGAAGGCGCCGGCCGCCAATGTGCCAAGACGGTCTGGTGTGGCTTTGAAAAGTCCGATGCCGAATTCACGGCCGGGAACCAGGGCAATGTTCTGACCGCGCTCGAGAAACGTGATGGCGTTGCTGGTCGTTTGCGCCTCCAGCCCAAACGGTTCACGAAACTGGCCGACGCGAAATTCGCCCACGACCGGAAGGCGGACCAGTCCGAGATAAACGTCGGTGACACGAAAAGTCCCGTTGCCGAAGTCGAACTCGGACATCCACTCGACGTTGTCGGCGATTTCAATTCGGGCGCCGAATCGCGCCCGTCGAAATCCCGTGGTGTTTTGCAGATCGCCGACCGCGGCTTTGTTCAACGCGCTCTGCGTGATCCAGAGAGCGTCCGCTTCGATCCGTCCTTGCGGTGTCAGTTTGATTCCACCCGGGAGTTCCTGCGTGAGAAGACTCCCTATCGTGGGCGCTGCAGCAACTGCGGGCGTCGGGATCTCCGCGGCACGCTGGGGACTTCCTTCGGTCGCGGGCGGGGCAGTTTGAGGGGCTTGGGTTGCTTCGTCCGACCTGCCGTCATGCGCAGCAAACAGAACCGCAATACACACAATGGCGAGGGACTTTCGCCTGCGCGTTCGACGACGATCGCCCGCCCGTATTCGGTTGAGAGTTTTCACTTATCGACTGTATCGGCTATGCGGACTTTGCCGATAAAGACGATTTTGCCGAACGCGCACGATGCTTCTCGCCTAATGCATCATTACAGTTTCTTCATTGATTTCGCCGACTACCTCCCACCCATCCGCGAAATCACCCATTTGAGCCAAAAGCCACCCTGAACTCTGTCATAACTATTTGTATAATAAATAGTTATATAGCCCCGCGGCGGCACACTTGCCGCGGAAACCCCTGGAGGCATCATTCCGTGACATGAACGGCAACCTCCAACCAAACTGCAAAAACAACTCAAAACCAAACTAAACCAAACTATCGGCGGTGTGCGGTATTGTTCGGGTTTTGGCCCCAACTCCTTACTCCAGGCTAAGTTCCATCCCTCCCCCGACGCCCTCACACAAATCGTTGGGAAAGTGGTGGTGGTG
>JBGQCZ010000239.1:0-7458 GCA_041495645.1 Gemmataceae bacterium
ACTGACGGCCCAGCGCCCATCAGAAGCCAAAACGGCGAGACGAAAAAGAGCATAACGAATGCGAAACCAGAAAACAGGACTCCGAGAACGCTGATTCCGAGGGTCGCCAAATACTTGATCGAGGAGATGGACCGCATCCCCTCGCCCGAAATGACCACATGGATCAGCAGAATCACCGCGTAGAAATGTGAGACCGGCATCACCGGGAGAATGAGCAACCCCAAGAGCATCGCGCGAAACGCCTTCTCGACCTCTTTGTCCGCTACGGTCGTGCCGGGCTCAGCCTCTCGTGACGGCTCCTGCATTTCAGGAATCGGCGGCGCGGCGGTGATCGCATGCGGCGGCGGATGCTTCTTGGCTTCGATTTCCTTTGCGAAATTGGCCAGAATAGTTCTCGCCCGATCGAGTTCCGCGGCCGGCACCAGCACGTCGATCCCGCCTGCCGTGTACCCGAGACCGCTGAAGGCGTTCGAGGTCATGTCACCCGAGATGGCAGCTGCAATGCCTTCCTCGTCCAGTCGGTTCGCGACCAGTTCCGCTTCGATCGGATCGCTAAATGTCGCAATCGTGCGCAGGTCCGCGGACATGGCAGCCGCTCCCGTGTCGGATTCGCGAGAGATAGTCTGTCACGTTGAGTCAGACCATTCAAGCGCGGACGCGGCTTTTTTGGATTTTTCCCTTGCGAATCGGCCCGCAGACGATTGAAGTAGCTCCATTCGTCCATCACACCCGAGGAGTTCCCGCCATGAGTGACGCTTTCCTCTCCATCAATCGCCGCACCTTGTTGAAATCCGCCGCCACGGTTGCCGCCGGCGCCATTCTCGTTCCCGGCGCTTTGGCCGATAGCGATCGCGATTGGTCGGGCAAGCGGCCCGTGCGCTATCCCGACCCGGATATCATCGTGCTCGACAAGCGCTTCGCGAAGTACAAGATTGGCAATACCCCGATCCAACGGCTGGCCACCGGGTTTCTATGGGCTGAAGGTCCAGCATGGTGCGGCGTCGGCAACTACCTTTTGTGGAGTGACATCCCCAACGACCGCCAAATGCGCTGGCTTGAAGAAGACGGGCACGTCAGCGTGTTCCGCAAGCCCGCCAATTACAGCAACGGCAACACCTTCGATTTCGAGGGCCGCCAAATCAGCTTCGAGCACAACACCCGCCGGGTCGTGCGTTACGAACATAACGGCAAGGTCACAGTCCTCGCCGACAAGTACGACGGCAAACCGTTCAATGCGCCCAACGACGGTGCGGTTCACCCCGACGGCGGCATCTGGTTCACCGATCCCGGCTACGGCATCCTTGGGGCTTACGAAGGCCACAAAGACGAGCTTCAACTAAAAGAGGCCGTCTATCGAATCGATCCAAAGACGGGCAAGATCGAAAAGATGTCGGACGAGGCGTTCAAGGCCAACGGTCTGTGCTTTAGCCACGATTACAAAAAGGTCTACGTGGCCGAGACCGGCGCTTCGCACTACGAGAAGGCTCCGCGTAGTATTTGGGTCCACGATCTGATCGACGGCAAGAAGCTCGGTCCGATGAAGGAATTCGTTTCCATGGAAATGGAAGTGAAGGGCAAGAAAGTCGCCGGCTTTTCCGATGGCATTCGTTGCGATATCGACGGCAACGTCTGGTCCAGCGCCGGCTGGGTAGGCGACGGCTACGACGGGGTGCAGATCTTCGCTCCGGACGGCACGCGCATCGGTCATATTTTGTTGCCCGAGATTTGCAGCAATGTCTGCTTCGGCGGCACAAAGCGTAACCGGTTATTCATGACTGGGAGCCAATCGCTGTACGCCGTCTACGTTGAAACACAAGGCGCTCACATCACATGAAAAGCACGCGTTTACGTTTCGCGCACACAGTGTGCAACAGGCGTCCGATTGAACCTGCGTGCGCGAGACGTAAACGATTATCGCCAACTCAAAATCACCTTGCCGGAATTGCCGGATTTCATCACTTCGAAGCCCTTCATGAATTCGCTGAAGTGAAAGCGGTGCGTGATGACGGGAGAAATGTCGAGCCCGGTTTGGATCAACACGCCCATCTTGTACCAGGTCTCAAAGACTTCCCGGCCGTAAATGCCCTTGATCGTGAACATGTTGAAGACGACTTTGTTCCAATCGATGGCCATTTCCTTTTCGGGGATGCCAAGCATGGCGATGCGGCCGCCGTGGGCCATGTTCGCGAGCATGTCGCGGAACGCTTGCGGATTGCCCGACATTTCCAAGCCCACATCGAATCCTTCGTGCATTCCGAGTTGTTTTTGAGCATCGGCGATTGACTGCGTGCGCACGTCGAGCGCGAGTGTCGCTCCCATCTTCTTGGCAAGCTCCAAGCGGTACGGGTTAACGTCGGTAATGACGATGTGACGGGCGCTGGCGCGGCGAACGATGGCCACGGCCATCACACCAATCGGCCCGGCGCCGGTGATCAGGACGTCCTCGCCGAGCACGGGAAACGACAAGGCCGTGTGAACGGCATTGCCAAATGGATCGAAAATCGAGGCGACGTCGCGGTCGATTTTCGGGTCATGCTTCCAGACGTTGGACGCGGGCAACGAAAGAAATTCGGCAAAGGCGCCGGGGCGATTGACGCCGAGGCCCTGCGTGTTCGCGCACATATGCCGCTGGCCGGCCATGCAATGGCGGCAGCGCCCGCAGGTAATGTGTCCCTCTCCCCCGACCAAATCGCCGCGTTTGAATTCGGTGACGTTGTTGCCGACGGCAACCACGTCGCCGACAAACTCGTGCCCCACGACCATCGGCACTGGAATAGTCTTCTGGGCCCAGTCGTCCCATTTGAAAATGTGCAAGTCAGTGCCGCAAATGCCGGTCCGATCGACGCGAATCATCACGTCGTTTGGGGTCATCGTCGGTTCGGGCACTTCCTCGAGCCACAGGCCGGGTTCGCGAAGTTTCTTAACAAGTGCTTTCATTTCGTTTACTCACGCGACATGTTGATGCGTGAGTTATAGGGCGCACATCGGCTTGCGGCTTTATTCCAAATGGCGGACACTCGATTCGGGCAACCAGCCGATGCTGCCGTCGGCCAATTCCACTTGCAGCCAGGCGCCGCGATGGTGCCGGACCACCGCCTCGACGCCGGCCGGCGAGGCTGATTCGCGCCGCGGCAGGTAACTCGACCCGTCGCCGCTTCGCAAGAGTTCCGGGCGGATTACGACTACCACCGCCCGCGAATTCTCAGCCCGCCGTTGAACGCGATCGATCAGCCAGGAGCCGGTGAGCAAGGCGCCGCCAGCGAATGCGAGGATTGCGAATGCCAACCAACCACCGGCGCGCAAAATGCACCAACGCGCCAAAGCAAACCACCCCAAAACGACCGCGATCGCGATGGCAACCAGTCGCCATTGCCGCACATGGTGTTTGAAGGCTGGCCACGACTCGGAACGCGGCGTAAGTACGGCCCGATCCGCGGAACTCGCAAACGCTACTTGCGCCCGGGCGTATTCCAACGACTCGACCATGAGCGGATCGTCGGGTGCGATCCGCTGCCAGCGTCTGTAGGCGAGAATCGCTTGTGGAATGTCCTTGGCTAGCAGCCAAGAGTTTCCCTCGGCTCGGTGCAGTGCCGGCGCATCGAATCCTTTTTGTCTCAATTCGGCGAATTCCAGAGCCGCAACATGAAACAGTCCTTGCTGAGCTAACGCTCTTACAAAACTCCCTTGAGCGGATTCGGCCGAACCCGGCTCGGCATCGGCCAGAACGTCAGACCAGAAACCGAGCCAGATAGCCGTCGCGATCAGGATCAGCCGACAAAATCTCATTCAGCGAACCCCACTGCGAGGACAAGATTGTTGGCAGCGGCCAGCAAAACGATTGAGTCGGTTGCCGCGGGGCCGAAGCGGGCCGCGTCGCAGGCATGAAAGAACCGGTCCGCCTGCGCGATCACTTCGGGTGCAATTCGCGCGCGAGTTAGCGCATGCACGATCTCTTGCGGCGTCGCCGCCGTGCTGGCAATTCCGTGTCGTTCCCGCAGCACACCTAACGTAATGGCTACGACTCGATCTGCTAACTCGGGCGACTGGTTTGCTCTGAGGCGTTCAAGTTCGTCAAGGGCTTGCCTGACGACGCGCATGCGTCGAAGCTGTGCCAACCGCACACCGGCGGGATTCTGCCATCGCCACCAACGATACCAGAACGCGAAAGCAAGCGCGGGGCCAATCCAGGCGAGCGAAAGCAGAATCAACTCAGGCGATGCAGGCTGGCGACGGATCAGTTCGTCTGAGGATGGTATGGAATAAAGAAAGCTCGGCCGCTCAGCCGACTCGGTTGGTGGTTCAACGGCGTTTCGCGGCGTCACCGTCAGTGCAATCTCGTCCTGTGTCGCTGTAGCCGCGAAGTACTTCAATTTCGGCTGGTAGTAAAGAAACAGCAGCGGTGGAAGTTCGCGTGCGCGAACACTCTTGGGCCGCAGCCGGTAGCGAAACCGGCGTTCGCCCGGACTTGTAGGTCCTTCGTCGGGCAAGTCGTCGATGTAAAACCGGCTGGCGTATTCTTCGAGTTGGCGCAAGTCGGGGCGTTCGATGCGGTCCGGGTTTGTGGCGCCGGTTACCGTCACGGTAAGAACCAGCGAATCCTCGACGCGCAGCGTTACCGGACTGGCATGCATCGCGATCCACACTTGGTCGCCGATTGCTCCATAGAAATGCCGCGACGGCCGGCCGACTGCCGGCACTTCGTCGGCCGCAAGCGCCATTGCCGCGAGCATGAGTATTGACCACACCATTGACATGCTACCAATCCGGGAACGCACGAGGATCGGACCCGGAGCCAGCCCGTTGCAAGGCACGGCGTTCTCGGACAATGCGGTCCGCGGCCTGGCGCAGCAAGTCGCGCGCCTCGTTTGGCGGCAGCGGCTTCAGTTGATCGTCGTCCGGTATTGGCGACATGGTCCCCGCGCCCGGCGGGCGCTCGGGAGTCGGCGTCGGCTGCGGACCCTCGCGCCTGCCTGGCTGAGGAATGGCTCGCGGCGCTCCAGAATTGTTGGGCGTGCCGGGCTGATTGCCGGGCTCGTTGCCGGCGTTTCGATCGGGCTGGTCCGGCTTGGAGTTTTCGTCGTTCGAGTTGGGATCGCGTTCCGGCGGCGGGGGCGCATCGGTCCGAATTCGACGCCATTGCTGTTTGGCCAGTTCCAAGTTGAATTGCGCGTTGGCCCGAACCGATTCGTCTTTGCCGACGATTTTGGTGCAACGATTCAGATAGTCGATGGCTTCGGCCAGGCGATTGGCGTCCCGGCCATCGGCGGCATGGAGCAGGCAAGTGCCGAGATCGTAGAGCGCCCGCGCCCGTTGATCCGCATCGCGAGCGCTTTCCAACTGGCAACGAAACAGCCGCTCCGCGTCACGGTAGCGGCCCACATCGAAGAGGGCGACCGCATGATTGTGAGCCACGCGGCCCGGATTGCGGCTGCGTTCGCCGGCAGTGGTATAGCAGCGAATCGCTTCTTCGTAACGCCCCGCCTGAAAGGCGACGTTGCCGAGAGCCTCCCAATCTTCCGGCTCGGCGGAGGTCGGGGCGAGCGCGAACAGTGCCAGCACGACGAAGCCGATGATCTCGAAGGAAACGACGCGACGGGTCACCGTTCGATCTCCTTCTTTAATTTGCCCCAGGCAATGTCCGAGATGCGAAATCGCACCAATCCGGCCAAGGCGAAAAGACCCAAAGCTGCGGCGTAAAACCAGGCTTGGCGTCGGTGCGGCAGCGCGGGGGCGTCGCCTTCTGGCACGGTGCCGCCCTTGGACTCGATCTTGTGCCGAAAAAACTCATCCAGTCGCGGCATCTCAACCCCGGCCGCCAAATACTGTCCGGCGGTCCGGCGGGAGATTTCCTGCAACGGCTTCTCAATCAGCCGCGTTTTCACTTTTCCTTCGCGGCCAGACACGGCAATCTCATTGTCGTGCATCGGATCGCCAACGCCAATCGCAGAAATCGGAACGCCGCTGGGAAGCACATCGCGCAACGCCGCCTCCCATTCGCCGTCGGTCTGGGGATCATCGCCATCCGACACCAAGAGCACGTCCTGAAAACCGGCAAAGCCCGGTTCGTGAATGGCCACGGCGGCCCGCAATCCAAGCCCGATCCGCGTGCCGGATTGCGAATTCGAGCGGGGGCGCAAGCCCGGCGGCGGATAGTCCATGTCCAGTGCTTCCAACTTCATTTGAACGTGGCGGCAGTCGTGCGTCAATGGACAAATGACTTGAGCGTCCGCCGCGAAGACGACGAGGCCGAGCCGGTGGCCGCCTCGAAGCCGGATGTAGTCGATCATCTTCAACAACGCTTGAACCGATCGATGAAATCGATCCGGCGGCGCGTCTGTCGCCCGCATGCTCTTGCTCATGTCGAGCAGAATGACCAGATCGCGTCCGGCCACGACCTCCGGATGTTCTTCTTGTCCCCAGTGCGGTCCGGCAGCCCCCATGATGAGCGCCGTTACGCCCGTACCGAACAAAAATGCCGCCAGCCAGGCAAATCGCCGCGGCGATGGCAATTGCGCCATCAGCGTCAGCGGGTCGCCGAGTCGCCGTAGCACGCGTCGATTGCGCCAGCTTGCGAAGAGTTGAGCAACCGTCAACGCGGGCATCACCAGGAGCAACGACAGCATCCACGGATGCGCGAAGATCGCCGGAACTTTGCTCACGGCACGCGCCTCCCGACCGTTGCGGTCAAAAATCCGCCCGCCACGATCAGGCCGAAGGCCGCGAGCCCAAACGCGCTGTGAACCTCTCGGAACCGGCGAAACCGTGAGGTGTCAATGGGCCGGCGTTCCAGCCGATCGATTGTCTGACAGACTCGCAGCAACGACCCGGCATCGCTGGCGGCGAAATACTCGCCGCCGGAAATGCCAGCGGCCTCTTTGAGGCTTTCGCGGGCAGCGGCGCGCGCTGCGGGATCGGCGGCCGACCCATCACTGCCAGCGTCGATCGTGTAGATCGGCACTCCAAGATCCTTGGCCCGTTGAGCCGCGAGCCGCGGTTTCCAGGTCGGAGCGTTCGCCGGGCCCGCGTAGTTGTGCTCGCCGTCTGTCATCAGGACCATGACTTTTCGACGCGGTCCCGCCGATTCCAGGCAGGTCAGTCCTTCCGCAATCGAATCGCCGATGTTGGTTTGTCCCTCGTCCGGTTGCCGCGGCGGTTCCTGCATCAGCAGTTTCAGCAATACGCCATGGCTGGTGGTGAGCGGGGCGGCCGTGTCCGGGTAACTGGCAAAGGTAACGAGCCCGATCAGATCCTGCGGCCGGCCGGGAAAAGATTGGCCATTCGGCGCATTGCCGCCCAGCACGAAGAGTTGAAACACTTCCTGAACCGCCCTGATTCGAGTGCTCGGTTTGCCGTCCCACTCGAAATCGAGCTCGTACATGCTGCCGCTTACATCCACAACCAGCGCGATGGCAATGCCTTCGGTGGTAATGGGCGTGGGCATCGGCCAGCGTGGACCGC
>JBGQCZ010000240.1:0-7422 GCA_041495645.1 Gemmataceae bacterium
GGACTGCGGCCGAAATTGCACGCCGATCAACTGACCAACGGCGGCGGAGCGAAGCTGGCGGCCGAAGTTGGCGCGATTTCCGCCGACCATCTCGAATACGCCGATGACGCGGGCATTCAATCAATGGCCAAGGCCGGAGTTGTTGCCGTCGTGCTGCCCTTCGCTTCGCTTTACTTAAATCGACCGGCGCTCGACGCCCGCCGCTGTCTCGCGGCGGGTGTTCCCGTTGCGGTGGCCACTGACTTCAATCCCGGCAGCGCGCCCAGTTTTCATTTGCCCTTGGCAATGACTCTCGCGTGCACGATGAACCATCTTGCGCCCTCGCAGTCGCTGAAAGGCGCGACGATCGTTGCCGCGAAGGCCATTGGTCTGGAGCGCGAAGTCGGTTCGCTCGAAGCGGGCAAGCGGGCCGATTTCGTTCTGTTGGATGCCGAAGACATCGGCCAATGGTTGTATCATTTTCGACCGAATGCGGTTCGAACAGTCTACGTCAACGGCGAGCGCCACGATTCATGAAACAGCTTCAGCCCGTATCGGTGGTCCTGCCGGAGACGGCGCCGGACGATCTGCGCGTTGGTCACGTGCTTGGGAAATCGTTGAAGGATCCATCGGAGGCGCGCGTCGTTATTGTGGGCTTTCCGGTTCACGAAGGCGTGCGCCGCAATGGCGGACGCGTCGGTGCGGCGGATGGACCGGTAGCAATCCGGCAGACGTTGTTCCGACTAACTCCCGATCCGCGAAATCATGACGCGTTCGTCGACCTGCTGCAACACACGGTAGACCTTGGTGACTTCGTGGCCACCGGCGATCTGGAAGCAAACCAAGCGGGATTCGGAGCGGTCCTTGCCTCACACCTGAAACGCGGGGCGGTAGCAATCATTTTGGGCGGCGGGCATGAAACAAGTTTCGGCCATTTTCTGGGATACGTCGGCGCGAATCAGCCGGTGAGCGTCGTGAACTGGGATGCTCATGCGGACGTTCGGCCCTTGAAAGACGGATTGGGCCATTCGGGTTCACCGTTCCGGCAGATTCTTGAACATCCTAGCCGGCAATGCCGCAATTATCTGGTGGCAGGCCTGAACGCATCTTCGGTAGCGAAAGCGCATCTGGATTACATGGCGACGCGAAACGCGTCGTGGATCTTCAACGAGGAACTGGATCGCGATCGCATCGATGCGACTTATGCTGGGTTGACCGAACCAGCCTTCACTACTTTCGATTTGGATGCCGTGAACGGTGCGGAAGCGCCGGGCGTCAGCGCGCCGGCCACGCGGGGTCTTTCGTCGCAGGTTTGGCTTCACGCGGCGGAATATGCGGGCAGATGCAAACGAGTTGGCTCAATGGACATTGTCGAATTGAGCCCGCGACTGGACATTGATGGCCGCACCGCGCGTTTGGCGGCGGCAACCGTATGGCATTTCCTCAGTGGTTTGTGCCGGCGTTAAGCGAAAGTTCCGTCTTCGTGCTTGCATCTACTGTGTAAGTGGCGTAAAAGTGAACTCGCCCAGACCAGGTGCCTCAATGCAATTCAACCGTGGCCGCGCTGCTTTCAGTTTGATCGAGTTGCTGGTGGTCATCGCCATCATTGCCATTTTGATCGCGTTGTTATTGCCCGCGGTGCAGAAGGTTCGCGAGGCAGCGTCGCGGATCAAGTGCGCGAATAACCTGAAGCAACTGGGCTTGGCCCTGCACAATCATCACGACACATTCGGTGCTTTTCCGCCCGGCATACGCTTCACCACTCCACGGCGGTCGTTTGTGCCGGACATTCTGCCCTTCATCGAACAGCAGAATATCCCTTACGACCTGAAACTCGATTGGGACGATCCCGCCAATCGAACGGCGGTGCAAACGCGTCTCGCCGTCATGCTTTGCCCGTCGTCGCCGCGCGACACTCCCTACGACGACTTCACGTTTCCGGCCATAAGAGGGTCGGTTGGCGATTACACGGCGACCCACGGGGTAAATGCCGGCTATTGCGACTTGGCCGGCTGGCCGCGAATTCAGCCCCTTGACTGGAACGGCATTCTGACCTTCAACGCGACGCGATTTGCGGACATAACCGATGGAACATCAACGACATTTTTGTTGGTGGAAGACGCGGGACGCCCGGAATTGTATCGCATGGGCCGCAAAGCCAGCGGCGGCAGCAACAACAGCGCTTGGGCTGATCCCGATTACGAGTTGGCTCTCGATGGCTCCGACACCTTGTATACGGGGCCGGGCCAGGGAATGGGCACGTGCGTGATGAATTGCACCAACGACAACGAGGTTTACTCGTTCCACCCCGGCGGCGCTAACATGCTTTTCGCCGATGGCTCAGTCCGTTTCCTCCGCGATTCCATTGCGGCCGTGACTTTCGCGGCGCTGACGACAAAAGCCGGCGGCGAAATCTTCGCGCGTGGCGACTACTGATTCACTGATTTGTGGACTGCATCGAATTCAAGATCGCTCAGGACGGGCATCGCGCCTTCTGTCGTCAAGTCGCGATCCAGTTCCACCCAAGTCTTGCAGCCGGAGTAGGCCGGGGTCTCCGCCATTTCGATTGGTTTCGGCAACCGATAAACGCGTACTGTGATGACGAATAGCCCCGGCGTGCGGTAATCGAATTTTGCTCGCGCTGCGGCGGTCGACCAAATGTGCAGATCATCGAGCGCCTCGACTGGTCTCCAATCCGCCACACGCTTCACGCCGGCAACGTGAGCGAAATGGCTGAGAATCACGCGCCCGGCGGGTGGACGACCGGGGAGCGCCTTCTCGAAGAGCGGAATGGCGGACGGCTTGACCCCGTCGCGATGCTCGTGCGAATAAGTGGGATACAGCCAAAATCGCTCGTGTTCGGGACGAAATTCACCGCCCACCTCGGCGATTCCGCCTTTGCGCAGAATCAAAGACTGTCGCCCTTCCGCAAGTGCGCAGCACACAACGGCCCATTCCTTGAACGCGATCTTGAGCATCGTCACTCCTTCTTGGGCATGCGCAGCATCAAATCCTGCACGGCAGCAAGCGGCGGCTTGTCTTCGTACAACGCAAGATAAACTTGATTCGCGATGGGCAATTCGATCCCCATGGCTGTGGCTCGGCCGTGCACGCTACGCGCCGTGTAGACACCTTCAGCCACTTTTGGCGTGCTGGCAAGAATATCGGCGAGCTTTTCGCCTTTGCCAAGCCGTTCGCCCACTCGGCGGTTGCGGCCGTGCGGACTGATGCAGGTGGTAATCAGATCGCCGAGCCCGGCCAAGCCCATGAACGTGGCGTGATCGGCGCCGAGAGCGACGCCGAATCGGGCCATTTCGACCAACGCCCGAGTCAACAGTGCGGATTTGGCGTTGTCGCCGAAGCCAAGCCCATCGCATGCGCCCGCCGCGATGCCGATGACGTTCTTGAGCGCGCCGGCCAGTTCCACACCAATTACGTCGAGATTCGTGTAAATGCGGAATCGCTCGCTGTTGAACGCGCGCTGAATCGACATCGTCAATTCCTCGTCCACGCCGGCCACGACCACCGACGTTGGCCGCCCGCGGCTCACTTCCTCGGCATGGCTCGGCCCACTCAACGCTGCAACGTGCTTGATTCCCAACACTTCATGCAAGATCTGCGTTGGACGTAAGAACGTGTCGATTTCCATGCCTTTCGAAAGGCTCAAAGCGGGCAATTCACTCGGCCAATTTCCAACGAACCGCTTCAACGTGTTCCGCAGGTACACGGTTGGAATTGCGGACACGGCGAGCTCGGCGCCGTCGAGCGCAGTTGAAAAATCGGTCGTGAGAATGATCGATTCCGGGATGCGTACGCCCGGCAGCAATCGAATGTTCTCGCGCGTTTCGCGCAGGATCTTGGCGTTTTCCTCGAACGCGCTCCACAGCGTGACCCGGTTCTTCGGGTTTTGGGCCAGCAGCAAGGCGATGGCGGTTCCCCAGGCGCCGTCGCCCAACACGGCAAATCGAGTGAACACGGCAAGGCCTCCGCAGTCTTCCACGCTTCGCCGCCAGGACCGGATGGCGCAATGTTATCCGGTCGCGCGGGATTTTCGGGGGAATGTGCCAAGAAAGCCCGACTTCAGGACCGATCTACTCACCGTTGATAGGATGCGGTTTCGCATCCGAATCGCCCGGGATGAACCCGATTGCACGGAGGAACAACAATGGCGACCCAGCTGCGGGTCTATTTCGAACCGGAAATCCACCACAATTCGGCCTCCACCGAGCCCGTTCGTGTCCGGCTTGGCGATTTGCTCCCGCTCCTCACCATGGCCCAGCGCTTCAAATACGCCTGGCTCAAGGATTTTCTCAACGACGAAGTCACCATCTCGGAAGACCTCTATCAGGTTCTGCAGGAATTCCTGGGATTCCAGCCCACGGCGTAGTCGAGACCATGTGAGCCGCCAAAGGCAATGCGAGCCGCCGAGTTTATCTCGGCGGTTGTTCGTTCAATCGGTCGGCATGTCCTTGAACATTTCCGGCTTGAATTGGCTCAAGTCCACTTGGCCCTTCATTTCGCCCTCCACGAGCTTGATGCGCGTTTCCAGTTCGCGCATCTTGGTCTGCATCAATTCCAGTTTAGTGGTCAGATCGTCGCGTTCCTTGGTGCGCGGCACTTCCGGGTAATTGAGTTGCCGTTGCAAGGCCGCGAACAGGAATAAAGGGTCGCGTCCGCGACTGGCCTTGGCGATCTTGCCCTCTTTCTCACCGAATAGCGGCGGGACCGGCGGTTCATACGTGGAATCCATTCGGCGCTGATCCATCACATAAAGCTCTGACCGCACGTAAAGCAAATCGCCGAAATCCACGCTCCCAACCTGTCGCCGCACCATGTCGAAGTAGGTGGTCCAATCCGCGTCGTAGAACGGATCGGCTGCCATGCTCGCCAGGCCTTCATCGTAACCAAGTCGATTGCGGCTAATCGTCTCGAACTGGTAGACGAATAGCCCCGGCTTGGTGGGCTTTTCGGCCAAGTAATTGGCCATTCGTTCCAACACGAGCAGGGCCGTCGGCATCGTCAATCGTTGGCCTTCCTGCTCCGCCTGGGAAATCACGTAAGTCTGAAACGCCGTGAAATAGTGTGAAAGGCGGGCGAATCCGGAAGACAGCAGGCCCGCATGTTTGATTTCCGTGGCCAGGAACTGAATGGCCATCGGCAGTCGCGTCGTGGAGAGGATTTCCTCGTGCAGGCGTTCCAGGATTTCCTGGGCGGCAAGGTTATGCGCCAGGCGTTCGCGAAACGTGCGAAAGAAATGCGATTGCTCGATATATTCTTCGCGATCAAGAACGACGGCGGTGCTCATGCCCCCAATTTTATCCCATCCGCCCGTGCGCGTCACGAAGCCTTTCGTTGAATTGCCTGATCGACATCTCCCGCCGGGCGAACTACAAACGTGTATCCGCCGATTCGGACACAGTCGTTCAACTTCAATTCCGCCCGCTTCACCCTCTTGTTGTTGACGAAAATCCCATTCAGACTCTCGCCATCTTCGACGAACCATTGGCCGTGCTCGAACAAGACCCGGCAATGGCGGCGGCTCACGTCCGGAAGCGGCAAATGCAGGTCGCATTGGCTGTGTCGCCCGAGAACCATATTCGGCCGGTTTAATTCCAGCACCAGTCCGTGCGGCGCCAACACCAACCGGATCGGCGCAAAGCCTACCGGCAATTCCAACCGTGAATTCGCCATTCCAAATCCTCCCGCACTCTGACCCAGGGCCACATAACAAACAGACCCGATTGCGGGAAGCCGGATTCTTCGCGAGATCCGGACGCGCGATCGTGCTAATCGTCACTGTTTTCCCAGTTTCACAACACATGTTTTTCCTCCTCATTCTCGCAATCGTTACGATCAGATTGGTTAACCCCAATCGCCTAAGTTTTCCCGTCGTTCCCCTTTAGTTTTCTTTGCCTCCCGCCCCCGATGGGGAAAAATCAGAGTGTTGAGGAACGATTCCGGCCCCGGCAAGACGCTGGTGAGGCCCGTTTGCGTTCTCATCGCGGGGAGAGCATCATGACGGGGAGAATCGTTGGTTGGCTGATCTTGGCGGCCGGCGTGGTCGGCTTTGCGGGCCAAGCGCGGGCGGCTCATTGCGGGGCTTGCGGGTATCCCACGCGAGTCGTCGTTGCACGCGAGCAATGCTGCGTGCCCGAAGTCCGCTATCGGGTCTGCTACCAGGAAGTCTGGGAAGACCACACCCGCGTTTGCTATCGCCCCGTCTTTCAGACGGTGATGCGAGAATGCGCCTACACCACCTGTCGCCCCGTCTATGAGCAGCACATGCGTCAATGCTGCGTCACGGTTCGCAAGCCCGTGTGGGAAGAGTACGACGTCCTCCAACGCTACACGGTCCGCAAGCCCGTCTACGAGCAGTGCATGCGCGAGCAACGCTACTGCACTTATCGTTGCGTGACCGAACCCTACCAGGTGCCTTACCGCTACACGTCCTACCGCCCTGAATATACCCAACACGTCCGCTGCGAGCAGTACGTGACCTATCGGCCGGTCGAGCAATCTTACCAGGTGCCGTTCACCTACACGACATACAAACCGGTTTACGAACAACACGTTCGCAACTTCTGCTACACGACTTACCGTCCTGTCGTGCAGGAATACCAGGTGCCGTTCCGCTATTGCACCTACAAGCCGGTCCAGCAGACTTGCTACCGGACCCAGTCGTACTGCACCTATCGACCGGTCGTGACCGCTTATCAGGTGCCACAGACTTACTGCACTTACAAGTCCATCCAGGAAACTCATTACCGCACCTGCTCCTACGTGACCTACAAGCCGGTCGTCACGACTTACCAGGAACCGGTTCGCTATTGCTCGTACCGGCCCGTTTACGAACAGCACACCTGCCAGGTCCCCGTCACTTGCTATCAGGTCGTGCCGGAAATTCGCCAGCGGGTTTGCAAGACCTATTCGCTGGAGCCGGTCGTCACCCAGCACGTGGTCAAGGTTTGCAGCGGGCATTGGGAACAACGGCAGGAATACGTTCCCGGCCCGATCGTAACCCGCTACATGTGTGCGGCCGTTCGCCCCGTATTCGATCCTTGCACTTGCTCGTGCTATGGCTGCCCGACCGCGATGGTCGCTCAGTGCTTCCAATGCCCCGGCCGTATGGTTTGCCGCAAAGTCTGGTGCCCGCAAGAGGAATATCGCACCGTCCAACGCTGCTGCTACGTTCGCCGCGAACATTATCATTGCGAAAACTACACCGTCTGCCGCAAAGTGCCCTACACGGTAATGCGCGAACAATGTTACACCACCTGCCGCATGGTCCGCGAGGAACATTGCCAGATGGTGACGCGGCAAAAGTGCTGCTACGTGCCCGAAACGCACTGCCAGCAAGTGCCGTACACGGTTTGCCGCTACGTGAAGGAACAGCACACCTGTTACCAGACTTGCTACCGCTGCCAGTACGTCGCCGAGCAGCAC
>JBGQCZ010000241.1:0-7421 GCA_041495645.1 Gemmataceae bacterium
GAGACCGGCCTCTCAGGGCCGGGCGAGGCCCACCGTTTTTCTTGCACCAAATGGCGGGCCTCGCCCGGCCCTGAGAGGCCGGTCTCGACCCACCCTACAAATCCCGACAAATGCCCTACTTGTTCAGCACCTCATCCAGGTTCATCATCTGATTCGCCAGCATCGTCCACGCCGCCAGCGTCGACGGATCGAGCGTGGCATCGGGTTTCGATTCACCGAACGTGATCAGTTTCTTTGCTTCTTCCGGCTTGGCCTTATAGAACCCAGCCAGATCGTCGAACACCGGCTTGATCACCGCCAATTCTTCGCTCGTCAGCGATCGCGCCAGCAGCCGCTTGGCCATAACATCGACGCGAGATTCGAACTTGTCGCCGCCGTCCCTGAGCGTGATCTGCGCCAAGTGCCGGGCGGCTTCCACGAACTGCGGGTCGTTCAGCGTCAACAATGCTTGCAATGGCGTGTTGGTTCGCTCGCGGCGCACGGCGCAGGTTTCGCGATTCGGGGCGTTGAGAATGTCCATGGAAGCGGGCGGAGCGGCCCGTTTCCAGAAGGTGTACATGCTGCGGCGGTAGAGGTTTTCGCCCGTGTCGCGGCGGTAATCGCGGGTGTTGCTGCCGATCATGGCGACGGCTTCCCAGACGCCGTCGGGCTGATACGGTTTCACGCTCGGACCGCCCAGCTTGCGAACCAGCAGGCCGCTGGAAGCGAGGGCGTAGTCGCGGACCATTTCGGCGTCCATGCGGAAACGCGGGCCGCGTGATAGCAGCCGGTTTTGGCCGTCCTTCTCAAGTTTCTCGGGCGTGATGACGGCCGACTGGCGATAGGTCGCCGACATGACCAACATCTTGAAGAACTTCTTGATGTCCCAGCCGTTCTCGCGGAACTCGATCGCCAGCCAATCGAGAAGCTCCTGATGAGACGGCAGTTCGCCGGCCACGCCGAAATCGCCGGACGTCTTGACGATGCCGTTGCCGAACAATTCCTGCCAGAAGCGATTGACGGTGACGCGGGCCGTGAGCGGATGTTCGGGCCGCAGCAACCAGTTGGCGAAGCCGATGCGATTATTCGGCTGATCGCTCGGCAGCGGTGGTA
Source organism: Gemmataceae bacterium (assembly GCA_041495645.1). GTDB lineage: Bacteria > Planctomycetota > Planctomycetia > Gemmatales > Gemmataceae > JBGQCZ01. The sequence goes on from JBGQCZ010000241.1 coordinate 1,093, forward strand.
GGAACTTGGGCGTCTCCGGTTTCACCGGATCGCGGCGCTTGTCATAGTCGCCGCGGAAGAGAATGTGGGCCATCGCCTCGCTTGGCTTTTCCTGCATCACGTGAGCAATGGTGCCGCGTGTCCGCAAGCTCGCTTCTTCCTTGGCCAACTCGACCAAGCGCTTGTTCAACTGTTGGTATGGCTGATCGAACGAGCCGAGCCACCAATCGAAGAGTTCGCTCTTTTCGGCGTCGCTGCGCTTATCGGCCGGTTTTTTGAGGATGTTCACGGCCTTGGAGGAGCGGGCCAACGCCTCGACCTCGCGCGGAGTGAGAGCGCGATTGTAAATTCGCATGTCCTGAAGCGCGACGCCGTCGATCCGCGACGAGTTATTGCGTTGCGAAAGTTTGAACGGAACGCCGGTCTTGATCGTGGAGCGCAGGCTGTCCGCTTCGACGGTCGTGGACTGGGCCACGCCGTCGATGTAGACCTTGATACCGGCGGCCCGGCCGCTGCCATCGTAAGTGATGAACACGTGATGCCATTGCTTCGGCTTGAGTTGCGTTGTGGCAACGGCCTTCACCGCGTTTTCTTGCCACTTGCTGATGATGTGAGCGCCCGGCAGGTTGTTCTGAATCCAGAAATCCCAACCGCGGAAATCGTTGCCTTCATCCATGCGGCTGAAGATCGCGCCCGTCAAACCTGCACGCGGCAACTTGACCCACGCCCCGTACGAAAATGATTGGCCGTGATCGAAATCGCCCGCATCCGACAGCGACACAACCTCGCCGGCCGAACTGCGAAATGCCTTGGCATCGAGTTGACCAGCGTCCCAAGCCGCGTCCTTTCCGAGCGTGACGGGCCGGGCCTTGCCGTCGATCGTGAAGTTGAGCGTCTTGCCGGCGCCTTCGTTGAGTGCGGCCGCGACTTTCAGTCCATCCGTGGGGATCGGCGTTTCCAAAGACTCTGGTTTGACCGTCTTCACCCAGGAGTCGTATTCCGTTCGGGCGGCCTTCTTGCGTGCGTCGATTAGTTTTCGTGCGTCGGCCGTTTCCTTCGCCAGTGCGTCGAACTTGGGCCGGTCCTCGGGTTTCGGCACGAAAATGATTGGCGGGGTGTCCTTGATGTTGCCGTCCATGGCTCGCTGCGTGGTGTTGTTGAAGAACGCGGACATCGAATAGAAATCGCGCGTGGCGATCGGGTCGAACTTGTGGTCGTGGCAAACGGCGCAACCGGCGGTCATGCCGAGCCAGACCTGCGACACGGTTTCGGTGCGGTCGCGGGCGTAGAGGACGAGGTATTCTTCATCGATCGCGCCGCCTTCGTTGGTGGTGATGTTGCAGCGGTTGAAGCCGGAGGCGATCTGCTCATCGAGCGTGCGATTGGGCAGCAGGTCGCCGGCCAATTGCTCGATCGTAAATTGATCGAACTTCATGTTGGCGTTGAAGGCCTTGATGACCCAATCGCGATACGACCAGATTTCGCGGAAGTTATCGAAGTGGATGCCGTGCGAATCCGCATAACGGGCGGCGTCGAGCCAATAGCGGCCGCGATGCTCGCCCCAGTGCGGCGATTCCTGCAGTTTGTCGACAAACTTCTCGTAGTAGTCTGGCGACTTGTCATTGACGAACGCTTCGACGTCGGCCGGGGCAGGAGGGAGCCCGGTGAGGTCGAGGCTCAGGCGGCGGGCCAACGTGCGGCGGTCGGCTTCCGGCGCGGGCATCAATCCTTTTTCTTCGAGCTTCGCCAAAACGAACCGATCGATCGGATTGCGGACCCAAGCAGTGTTCTTCACAACCGGCAGCGTTGCCCGGGTTGGGGCGATCAACGACCAATGTTTCTGATACTCAGCTCCGGCCGCAATCCACTGCTTGAGCTTATCTTTTTGTTCGGTGGAGAGCACCTTTCTCGTCACGGCCGGCGGCATGTGGTCTTTGCCGCTGTCGAACACCCGGCGGATCAGTTCGCTTTTATCCGGCGTGCCGGGAGCGATGGCGCCGGCCTGCACGGCGACCTCACGCTTATCGAGTCGCAACCCCGCTTTGCGCGAGGCGCTGTCAGGCCCGTGGCAGGCGAAGCAATTCTCGGCCAGGATCGGCCGGATATCGCGGTTGTATTCGAGCTTGCCCTGAGCAGTCGCATTCGACGTCAAAACCAGGCTCAGCGCAAACAAACAGGTTGCTTTGGAGAGTGTCATGGTTTTCATGGTGCAAAACAAAAATTCAGGCGGTGGGATTCAACAGGTATATTGTATCACACGAGCGACAAGCGTCACGGGCATCAATTCGGTTATGAAACAAACCGATGTAACATGTGGTCAGCTCAAAATCGCCCGCACCGGCGAGCCACCGTGCGTGGCCGGGGTCGGGCGGCCGGTTTGATCCGGCACGGCGATTTCCGGATCGACGCCCAGCAAGTGATAGACTGTCGCGCACAAGTCGCCGGGCGTGACCGGGTGATCCTTCGGGTAGGCCGCCTGTTTGTCCGTGCTGCCGTGAACATAACCGGCTTTGGTTCCGCCGCCGGCGAACAGGCAGAAGCCGCATTGCGGCCAGTGATCGCGGCCGGCCTTGCCGTTCACGCGCGGCGTGCGGCCCATATCGCCGTTCGTCATCACCAGCGTCGATTCGAGCAGTCCGCGTTGCTCCAGGTCTTCGATCAATGCCGACAGCGCGCGATCGAGGAATGGCAATAGCCAGTGCTTGAGCATCTTGAAATTGTTCTCATGCGTGTCCCAATGACCGTTGCCCTTGGCCTCGGTGTGAATGGCGACGAAGGTGACGCCGGATTCGACCAACCTGCGAGCAAGCAACACGCTGGAGCCGAAAAGATCGCGGCCGTAGCGATCGCGCACCGCGGGCGGTTCGCGCTGCAGATCGAAGGCGCGCTTGGCCGACGGCGATAACAACAGATCCAACGCTTGCCGCTGCCGAAGACTCATCACCGCGGCGCTCTTGGCCGACTCCATCGCCTTCGCTTGATGCTCGAACTGATCGAGCAACGATCGCCGCTGATCAAGCGCGTCGAGCGTGAGGTCCGAGGAGACCCTAGGCAGCATCGGGTCGCCCATGGGCACGAGCGTTTGATCGTAGAAATCGCCGGCTCCAACCGTTGGTTTGCTCCATTTCGGATCGCAAGTGCTAAAGAGCGGATCGTATTGGCTGCCGAGATATCCGCCGTAAGGGCCGGCGCGGCGCAGGCCATCGCTGTAGCCGGGATAGGCGGGCAGCACCACGTAACCGGGAAGGTCGCTGCGGCGGCCCAGGCCGGCGTACTGGCAAACCGAACCCATGCTCGGATGATTGGTGGGCTTGGAATAATAATCCTCGCGGTCATTTCCGCCGGTGAAACCGGTCATGACCGCGTACGGATTGTGACTGTTGTACCCGTGCGAGACTGTCCGAATCAGGCAGGTCCTGTCGAGCATCCGGGCCAACCGCGGCAGGAATTCGCACACGCGGATGCCGGGCAACACGGTTGGAATCGCGGCAAATTCACCGCGCACTTCGGGCGGAGCGTCCGGCTTCGGGTCGAACGTGTCGATATGGCTCGGCCCGCCGAACAGATCGAGCAGAATCACCGCCTTGGCCTTGCCGGGCACGAGCGGGGCATGGCTCGTTGCTGAGGAACGCGATGCGCTCAGGCCGAGCAGTGAAACCGCGCCGGCCTGAAGCAACTCGCGGCGGGTGAGGCCGTCGCAGGCGGAACTGGAGTGGCCGAGGATTCGCAACATGGAGGGCTCGGAACGAGCGCAGCGGGATGGGGGAAGTGTACCCGAAATATCTGCGAACGCCAATCCATTTGAACAGATGGTAGTGGGTCAGTTTGTGGTGCGGCCGTCTCGGCTGCACTGCGCAGGCGGGACGCCCGCACCACAAGCCAGCCCAACTGACCCACTACCATTTGAACAGATCGCTTGTTTCCGATGTCAGACGTGGACTATCATGAGTTCGGTAAGACAAGGATAGGAGGCTCACTTATGGGCGACCTGACATACATTTTGCAATCGAATCGCGAACTGGCCGAGAAGATTACGGCCGAGGCACGCAACGATCCCAAATCGCCGTACGTCGGCAAGATCGTCGGCTTGGCAAACGGCCGCGTCGTGGCGATCACCGATAATTGGAAAGAAGTAGCGCGTCTGGTTCAAGCGTCCGAAGCCGATCCAAACAACACCTATTGTTTCGAGCCGACTGCGGATTATCCGGAGGTCGAGGAGATTTGGAGGATGGCTGAATGCCGCGCGTAGTGTGGCCCATTGTTCGAGGGCGGCCACGAATTCAAATCGTTCTTCTAAGTCCAACAACCGGAAAGCCGATCGCGCGGGATCTGTTAGCCGACACTGGAGCAGGCTCGCTTCAGTCGCGCTTTGAAATCGTTCTGGCAAATAAAGACTGCGTCTCTTTGGGCTTTGGGCGCAGTGCCTGTGCCCCCTGTGCGACTCGTTGGTGCGTACGCTGGGATTTTCCCGGTCTATCTATTGCGCGTGCAAATCCCCTTATTGGGCTTCGATCAACAGGTCCGCATAGCCGGCGTTCCTTCAGTGCTCGCCGATCTTGATGGCATCGCGTGTTTCAAGTTCTTGAGCCGTTTTTCCTTTAGTAACTTCGGAATCCTCGCCGAATTTGGATTAGAAACCTGACCAACGGTTCTCGCAGCCCTCAAGCCTTCCGAAACCGCTCAAACACGTTTCTGGTTATCCGCTGCACCCGTTCGTCCGGGCCATGCGGGCGGCCGTGGTGGGAGATCGGCGGCATGTGGCCGGGCGGTTGCGACAGGCCTTGCGCCCAGAAAATCGTCGAGGCGTTGAAGACGAAATTGCCTTTCGGACCCGGATAAATCGTCGCTTCGTAGTGTGATTCCTTGTCGTCGGCGGTGAATGTCTTTCCGGCGGCGACGACTTCCAGACCCGGTATTTCGGCATGTGAGCCGTGAAACTCCCAGCCGACCAGCCCGCGAATGGCACTCCCTTTCTTCAACTTGGTCCCTTCGAACATCCAATGATCGGGCTTGGCGACGATCCAATCGCCGGAACCGTTGAACGGTGTCACGGTTTGCGCGCCAATCAGTGTGGCTTCGTTTGGGGCTTTTTCGGGTAAGTCGGCCATCCACGGCTCCTCGCCGGGGCGAATGCCGCCGTAGCGGCCGGCGCGCGTGATGATGCGGTCGGCGACGCCTTTGCTTGAAGGTGAAAAGGGCGCGACGAAGCAACAGGTATTGCCGGAGAGAAACGCGATGTTCACGCCGGTTCTCACCGCGGCCATGAGGTTGTCATACTGACGGCGGTCCCAATACTCGTCATGTCCCACGGAGAGGAATGCTTTGCCGCGCGTCACTGTTTTCGGATCAGTCGCGACGTCGGAATTCGAAACATAGGTGACATCGTAGCCTTGTTGCTCCATCCAGAAAGCGAGCGGAAACTCCCAGAGCAGGAATTCGCCCGAACCTTGCGAGAGCGGGTTGTCGAAGATTTGCACGTATTTGCCGTAGGGCCGATCAAAACTCACCTTCACGCCGGAAACGAGCGGTTTCTTGTCCGGGCGGTCGTTGGTGTAGAGCGAATAGCTGTCGGGCCACTGATTGTAAGCTTGCCAGGTGTTGTCGCTGCATTGAAAGACGAAATCGGCTTTGCGATCGTCCTTGACGATGAAGACCAAATAGCTTTGATAGCGATGCTTCTCCGCCGAGAGTTTCCCGACGTACACCCCGCTCGGCCAGCTTGCGGGAATCTCAATCGTCGCGCATGGCTCCCATTGACACTCGCGCAGCCGTTGCTCGCCGACCGCTGGCGTGGGCTGGGCTTTGCCATGGTACGGTCCCAGACGCCGCATGAACCACGCGCCTTTGCCGCGATAGTATCCGAGGCGATAGATATCGATGTTGAACAGTGACGTTGGGTCTGTGCTGACGAACAGGTCGATTTTTTCGCCGGCCCTCACCGATTGCCGGCTCGCATAGCCTTCGATGAGTTTCGAGCGCCATTTGGTCTTCGGATCGACGCGCGTGTAGGTGAGTTGCCAATCGAGCGTGCCTTCTTTTTCATTCTCCGCGCGAATCAAATCTGGCGAGCCGGAAGCGTCAGCGCCCGGAGTGAGCGACACAGCCGCCCCTGCGAGGGCAGCGAGCATCTGGCGGCGATCGAGTTCGGACATGGGGACGACTCCTGTTGCGAATTACACGATGCCTGCCGCTTTGAGTTTCTCAAGCTTTTGCTTATCCAAACCAAGCAATTCCGTCAAAACAGCAGTTGTGTCTTGTCCTAGTTTCGGTGGCGTGCGTGGCGAGAGTAACGTTGCACCGTCGAGGTGGAACGGGTTGCCGAGCAGGTCGATTTCCTTTCCGCCCGGATC
>JBGQCZ010000242.1:0-7402 GCA_041495645.1 Gemmataceae bacterium
CTCCCCGCGGCCGGGGCCAAGCAGTTCCTCAAAGACACCCATCTTGCGGAACTTCTGATAGCGGGCTTCGAGAAGTTCTCCCGCGGAAAGCGACTTCAGTTGTCGCAAATAGCGCACGAGATATTTCTGCAATACGCGGGCCATTTCGCGCGGGTCGCGATGCGCGCCGCCCAACGGTTCGGGAATGATGTCGTCAATGACGCGCAAGCTAAACAAATGGCGTGCCGTGAGACGAAGCGCTTCTGCGGCGAGAGGCTTCGTTGTCTCCGTCGCGGTCTTCCACAGGATCCCGGCGCAGCCTTCGGGGCTGATAACCGAATAGTAAGCATGCTCGAGCATGCTCACCCGGTCGCCGACGCCGATGCCCAATGCCCCGCCGGACCCCCCCTCCCCGATCACCACGCAAATGATCGGCGTCGGCAGGCGCGACATTTCGTACATGCTAGTAGCGATGAGTTGGGCCTGACCGCGCTCCTCGGCGCCGATTCCGGGAAAAGCGCCCGGCGTGTCGATTAGGCAAATAACCGGCAAGCGGAACTTCGCCGCCAGCTTCATTTTCGACAGCGCTTTGCGATAGCCTTCGGGGTGGGCGCAACCGTAGAAGCACTCTTGCCTCTCGCGGAGGTTATGTCCCTTTTGGTGGCCGATGAGGACGACGCGGTTGTCCCCGAGGCGTGCAAAACCCGACCGAATGGCCCGGTCGTCGCCGATGGCCCGGTCGCCGTGGAGTTCGACGAACTCGTCGAACATCATGTCGATGTAATCGGCGGTCTGCGGCCGGCTCGGATGCCGCGACACCAGCACGGTTTCCCACGGCGAAAGTTCGCTGTATTTTTTGCGGATCAGATTGGTCAATTCTCGGCGGATGCGGCGAATTTCCTCGGCATTGGAGCCGTCGCTGGCCCCTTCTTCCATGCGGCGCAGCAATTCTTCCAATTGCTGAATATCTCGCTCGAAGGGCAGTGGCGAAACTGGCATGAATCCCGCTCTCGTAATGGCAGCGAAGACACGAGTCCGACACGAAAAAGTGTACCAAGTCGACGCGGCACCCGCCAGCCAACACCTGCCAACGGGACGTGATCAGGCTTCTTTCTCGCTCGCGGATGGCATGGTCTTGAAGACGCGCATGGTGCGCAGGGCCATCATGACTTCGTGGAAATCCTTGAACCTGTCTTCCTTTTTCTTGGCGAGCATTTTCAAAACGAGCGCGCCAAATTCATCGGTGACGTTCGGGTTGAAGCTCTGCGGTGGGAGCGGCTTCTCGGTGATGTGCTTGGTCAGGAGATCGGTGGCGTCCTTGCCGCGGAACGGCGGCCGGCCGGTCGTCAATTCGTAACACGTGGCGCCGAAGCTGTAGACGTCGGCCCGGCCGTCGAGCGCCAGGCCGCGAATCTGCTCCGGCGACATGTAGCTGCGCGTGCCTTGCGCGGTCTTCTTGCCGTGGAACATCTTGGCGAGCCCGGTCGGGATGCGGTAGGAGATCGCGAAGTCGATCAAGCGCACGTCCCCCGCCGCGTTTACCAGGATGTTGTCGGGTTTCACGTCGCGGTGGACCCAGCCGTGGGCGTTCATGAACGCCAATCCCGTCGCGGTCTGCTTCAGGATATTCTGCAAGTTCTCGTGAACGAACGTCATGTCTTTCATCATGAGGCGCGTTCGCAGACTGCCCGACGGGAAATACTCCATCACGAAATAGGGATTCTTGGGCACGCGATTGACCTTGAAGATGCGAATGATGTTGGCGTGAGTGAGTTGCTTGCCGACCGTGGCTTCGTGGAAGAGCAACTGCCGATGTTCGGCGTCGCGGGCCATTTCGGGCAATAGCATCTTCATGGCGAAGTGGCGGTTGCTGGCCTGTTCGACTACTTCGTACACCTGCGAGGTTTGCCCGGTCATCAAGTGCGAGCGCAACCGATATCCGTCGATGACTTCGCCGCCAAACCCTTCCACTGCTCACCTCACCAGTATTTTTCGTAATGGATGTTGCCGCGAACCTTGCCGCGCGAGTCGTCCACGCGGAAGCCGCGCCCCTCCAGTATTTCTATGACGCCCGGGGGCTTCGGGTAAACGCGTTTTCCGGTTTCCCGGTCCAAGTTTGGAATGCCGATCATTTTCGGGTTGCCGCACAGAAACACGTGGGACTTCGCGGCATCGAGCGGCACGCCCAAATGCTGTTCCAATTCGCCGCTCGTTATCAGGTCCTGGATGTACACTTTGCGCCCGTCTGCCACCACTTCGCGCGTCGTCAGGCTGAGATAAGTGTAGTTCGCGAATTGCTTCATAAGAGATTCGTGGACGCTCAGATAGCCCAGATCTCTCTTGAAGCGCACGCAGCAAGCCGACAAGATGCGCCCGCGATGCCCGCGTCGCAACAGATCCCAAAGCATGTAATTGTGCGGGGCCTCGCCGGTGCCGGTCGACAGAAACACCACCGTTTGTTCCGGCTCCACTCCTTCGAGCGAAAAACTGCCGGCAATCTTCTCGTTGAGCCGCAGGCGATCTCCGGTGCGAAGCATGAACAGTCGGGGCGTCAACCCCGGCGCGCGAGCCCCTTCCGGCGCTCGCTGCACCAGCACGATGTAAAACTCCAGCCACTCATTGCAATCACCCTCAACCAGCTTGCCGCCGATGAGCATCGGATGGCTGATCGAATATGCACGCAAGACAATGCGCGACTCCTCCGCTTCCTTCAACTCCTCCTCTTGCGAACCCGGAAACCGCGGCTCCCAGTTGCCCAGGCCGAGCGACGAATACTGCCCCGGCTGATGCGGCGGCAATGGGAAGTCGGGCTTCACCCGGATCATCATCAATTCCGGGTTCGGCTTCTGTAAATGCACCACGGTCGCGTTATAGCGCTGGCGACGAAGGTCGGCGATTTGGTCGGGGGTCATGTCGAGTTGGGATCCGTTTGCTGCACGGTTCTGCCTTGGAGTCTCGTAGGGTAGGGTGGGTCAAGGAGCTTTAAGCGACACAGGCCCACCAGCGAGTCGCTGACCCAATGGTGGGCCTGCGTCGCTTAAAGCTCCTTGACCCACCCTACAAGCTCTCCGAATGCCCTTAGCTCAATTTCTTGACTGAGTCCTTGAAGACCACGAGGCAGTCTTTGACATCAGCCGAGGGATTGTCGGGATTGTGTTCGTACTCGATGCTGATGTAGCCGCCGAATTTCACTTCGCGCAACGCTTTCAGCACTTCGGGCACGTCGAGTACGCCCTGGCCGTAAACCACGTCGCGCTTCTTTTCGTTGTCATGGTCCTTCAAGTGGATGCCGAAGTTCCGCGCGCCCATCGCCCTCACTTCCGCCGCCGGGTCCAGTTTCTTGCCCAGTTGCGCCGAGCGAATGAGATGGCCCGTGTCCAGGCAAGTGCCGATAAGCGGGTTGTGGTCCTTCACGGCCTTGAGGATGACCTCGGACGAATACCAGCGATGGAGCCCGCCGCGGCCATCGGGGCCGTGCGGATGGATGGCGATGCTGATCTTGTATTCATCCACGAGCTTATCGAGGCTGTCGAAACTATCGGGGTTGGGATCGGCGCTCAAATGCTTGATACCGAGCGCTTTGCCGAATGCGAACTTCTTCTTGTTTGCTTCGTGATCCTTCGAGAAGCCTTCGACGCCGAATGCGATCGGAGTGATGCCGTATTCGGCGCACAGCTTCTTGACCGCCTCGATCTTCTTCTCGTCGTTGGTGATCGGCACGTGGCCGTTGTAAAACTCGATGAATTTCAGGCCGAGTTCCTGAGTCCGCTTTAACGCTTGTTCCAGCTTGAAATTGCGAAATGTGTAGCTTTGAATGCCGACGGTGAAGCCGCCGAATTCGTCCTTCGGTTCGGCAAGGAGCGGGCGGGCAACGGCGAGACCGGCGACCGCGGCGGCGGACGCGTGCAGGAACTCACGACGGGTGGACGGCATGGGAGGACTCTCCTGGTTGCAGTTTCTTGGTGGTCCGCTCGGCACCTACCGGTTTAGCCGCCGCCGCCGTTTCGGCCAGATATGAATGCGTTATGAGAATTGCGGTTTTTGATAGTTGACGGAACAATCTGACCCAAGTTATGATGCGCGAGTTACTTGTCTGATCTCTCCTCATCGATCCAGATGACATCGGAGCCGGATCATGAAAATCGCGAAATCAAGGGCCACGGCCATTCTCCTGGTTTTGGTCGGTATTGGCATCGGCGTGGGAATAAGCAGCCGGCAAAGTCCGCCCGTAACCGCTCAGGAACCCAACGAAAAGCCGCCGGTCGCCGGCCCAAAACACGATCATTTGATGCCCGACACGCAGGCCGCTTTTGCTCCGGACTGGGACAAACCGTACCCGCAATATCAGCCGCTCGGCCGGGAATTGACGCAATTCCCGCGCTTGAAGCCGGGTGAGCTGCCGCCGCAGGAGTTGTACCGCTACGGCGGGCGGGGCCACACCGGTTTTGCCTCGGTCGATGACGTTGAGGACTTTGGCGAGTTTTGCCGCAAATGCAGCGACCTGAAACCGAAGGTCATGGCCGAACGCCTGAAGTACATGCGACTTCGCTACGATTTCACCGGCAAGGTTCACAAAGACGCGACCATGACGCGCAGCAAACCGATCCCGGTTGGGCCGGTGGTCCGGTTGCCGAACGGAATCAAGAGTTGGGAGGAATTAGCGGCGTTTTCGCCGGCAGAGATTCGGTCGCGAGAGTTGTTCCCCGAAGGCTTCCGGCCCTTGTCGCATCCCCTTCAATCCACCGGCCATCAGTTGTTTCCGCAGGCTTGGGTTAAGCATCACCCGGAGCACGATCGTTTCGATGTCGAGTTCGACATTCCCGACGCGTACCTCCCCGAGTTTCCGCCGCCGCTGTTTCTGACCACCCGTCCGGATTTGGGCGATGTTTCACGCGGTCGGGAGATTACGCAGGCTAATTTCCGGGAATTGTTTGACGGCGTCATCACGCCTGAACAAATGGAAGGGCTGCGTCTTTTGGTCACGAAGTTCCCAACCACCTGGTTCAATCAGACCAAACATCGCGTGACCAAATATCCAACTCGCGGCACCTCCTGCTTCGACTGCCACGTTAACGGTCACACCAATGGCGCGATCGAGATGGACCCCGGCACCCGCCCGACGCTGGCACGCGTCCGCCTCGATTCCCCGACTCTTCGCGGCAATCATATCAACCGCATCTTCAGCTTGAAGCGCTCGATTCGCTCGACGGATCATTTCGCCGAGGTGGAAGAGTATTTTGACGGCGACATCACGCTCCAGCCGCAGATCGGCGGCCGGCAGCTCGATCGCGCCTCGACCAATCGCATGGGCGATTTCAACTCGATTATCGGCTTCCCCCCTGCCCCGAAGCTGGACCGGTTTGGCCGCCTCGATTCCGCCAAGGCGACGGAATCGGAAATCCGCGGCGAGAAATTGTTTCACACGAAGGCCCGATGCGCCGAGTGTCACGCGCCGCCGTTTTACATCGACAACCAGATGCACGACTTGCGGGTGGAAGAGTTCTATCCGGGCCGGGCTGAAGGATGGGCCAAGACCTTCTCGCTGCGCGGCATCAAAGACTCGCCGCCCTATTTCCACGATGGCCGCCTGCCGACTTTGGAAGACGTGGTGGAGTTCTTCAACTTGGTTTTTCATTTGGAGCTAACGGCGGAGGAGAAGAAGGACTTGGTTTCGTTCCTGCTGTGTCTGTGACCTCGCGAGACGCCGATTCTCGATTGGCGGGCGCCCCCCGAATCAGGGGACTTGAATTCCGTTGCATCAAAGGGCTTTATCATGGCGCGTCGACGTGCATGGGCAGCGGCCATCGCTGGACTCACACTGGCATCGCTTGCCTTTTTCGTTCCCGGCAGTCCTGTCTATTTTCCCAATTTGTTCGTGTCGGGTGGCATATATGACGGCCACTCGATTCCTTATTGGATCAAAGCGCTTCGTTCACCCAATGGCGACGACCGTCGGCGGGCAGTCTCCGCCCTGGCTGCGGTCGGTACCGATACCGATGCAGGCGAAGCGGTTCCGGCGCTAGCAGGCGTCGTGCTCGATGATCCCGATCCAAAGTTGCGTGCCGCGGCAGCAGAAGCTTTGGCGAAGATGATTCCGACCCCCAAGTCGGCGGTGCCCGCGCTCGCCAAAGCGTTGCAGGACACGGACGTCCGGGTGCGCATGAATGCCGCCACGGCTCTCTTTCGACTAGGGACCGACGCGCGGCCCGCCATCCCGGCGCTGATCACTGCACTCAAGGATCACGACAACCAGACAAAAGTGGATTTGGCTGCCTTCACCATTCAGGAGATGGTGGTGAAGTCGCTCGGCCGGGCCGGGACCGCCGAAGCAGTCCCCGTGCTGATCGAGGCCCTTGATACGAATAGCCCAATTTCATTGCAGATTGTGGTGGCCCGCGCGCTGGGTGATATCGGCGTCGAATCGCGCCCCGCCGAACCAAAACTTCGCGCCATGCTGAAGAACAACAGTCCTTCAGTTCGCCAGGCCGCCTTGGCGGCTCTGCACGCGATGGGGACCGATCCAGCCCGAGAAGAAAGCGGTGCCGCGACCACAGTTCGCCCGCAAGAGCCGGAACTTTCCGAGGCCGAACGCAACTATCTTTGGGAGATCGAACACCACGGCAACTTGCTCGTCAAGCATGGGTTTGGCCCGCTCGCCTCCGGACTCAAGAATGCGGATGCGCATGCTTTATCGCGCTTGCTTGCCGACGGTTTCTCGGGGACCGATCAAAGGGAGCCGAACCGCGTACGGTCGGTCGCCGACTCGCATCAAGTCGAACGGCTCGAGGACGCCGGCCATCCACCCATACCGCTTACACGCGACGAATTCATCGCCCGACTGATCAAGTTCCGCGGACTATTCGAAGCCGCACCGCCCCAGGTAAAGCTGTCGCTGATGACGCTCAGTCCCAAGGTTCGCCAGCAAGTCGACGGCCCTTGGGTATGCACGGCTCAATTGCGGATGCACGGCGAACGCACGGCCGGCGCGCCCACCGAAGTCGTCTTGATGCTTCGCTTGGATTTGTTGAGGCCGACAGAGAAATTGCTTTCCCAACCGGGCTGGCTGTTGAGCGCGGGCATCGTTCAAGTTCAAACGGCCAAAGCGCCACGCTTCCTCTTCGCCGAAGTCGCCCAAAAGCGCGGCTTCGACACCGCCAAACTCTATGACAATTGGAAAAACGTCGTTTTCCGGCCGTCGCCAGGGGGAGTTTACGTTTGCGACTTCGATCGTGACGGGATTCTCGACGTGCTGATTACGGATTTTTTGAACACGTCACTGTATCGCGGGCGGCCCGATGGCGCATTCGAGGACGTAACAGCCCAAATGGGTCTGCCGCAACGCTTGACGGACCGCCCGTCCGCCGCTTGGATCGACATCGACGGCGACGGTTGGGAGGATCTGATCCTTGGTGATCGCATCTAC
>JBGQCZ010000243.1:0-7397 GCA_041495645.1 Gemmataceae bacterium
GGACGCACCGCGGTTAGCTCCGCGGGCGTTCGTCCGCTCAACAGCCGCACCAGTTCCAGGATCACGACTTCGTCGCGGCCCGATTCGCTCACGCCGGTAATCACGTCCATCAGCACGCGCAGTTCGGGTTTGTTCTCGGAATGCGCCAAGCGCTGCATGGAGTCGCGGCGGACTTCGTCGCGCACGCCCGAGCGATAGAGCAATTCGAGATTCACCGCTCGGGTGCGATCCATCTTCAGCAACTGATCGATGCTGTAGCTCTTGAGCAGGTAACGCCGCCCGGCCGTGGTCGTGAAGTTTACTACTTCGTTCTTGGCCAGCGCGTTCTTCAGAATTGGGTCAAGCACGCGCATGGTTTCTCGGTGCGTGAACGTGATGTACTCGTCCATCGGCAGGTCGGCGGCGATGATGGGAATTTCGGCAGCATCCGGAGTGGTGAAATAGCTCGCGGCCCGTACGGCTTCGAGGCGCACGCGCGGGTGCTTGTCGGCCGCCAGCGCCTTGAATCGTTGCAGGGCATCCGGCAAGCGGTCGCGCCAATAACTCAGCACCCGCGCCGCGCCGGCCCGAGCCCGGAAATCCTTCGATTCCAGCACGCGATTGAGCAAATCGACATTCACCACGTTATGCGATTGATGCAGCCACAGCGCTTCGAGCAAATGATGCGCATGGTCGGGATCGCTTTCATTCAGCCCGCCGACCCAGGCGCGAGCGGCCGCGATCACGTCTTCGCTTTTTCGCCCCGTCAGTTCGATCCGCGCGCGATGGCGCACGCGTTCCTCCGGCTCTTTCAGCAACTCAAGAAGCGCAGTGATCGGCTCGCCGGCGATCGCCGGCGACTTCGTGAGCGGGCGGCCTTCGTAGGTGATGCGATAAATGCGGCCATGTTCACGATCGCGATTGGGATCGCGCAGGTTATGTTGCATGTGGCCGATGATCGGATTGTGCCAGTCGATGAAGTAGATCGCTCCGTCCGGGCCCACCTTGATGTCGCTGGGCCGGAAGTTCTGATCCTTCGACGTGACGATCGGCTCCAACTCGGTCCCGCTGAAGCTCGCGCTTTTGTCCTCGATCTTGTAGCGCAGGATGCCGTTGACGGTGATAACGTTGCCCACGAGCAAATTGCCCCAAAACTCCGGGGGGAAATGCTTGCTCGACAGGTATTCCATGCCGGGGCAAGGGCGCGTTCGTTGCTGATAGACTTGCGGCGGGCCGGCGTGTTTTTGGGGATACGGGATGAAGCCCGAGAAAAGCGCCGCGTGATAGGGCTGAGCGCCGGTGCCGTCGACAACGATGTCCTGGCCCCAGCGATCGAACACGTGCCCGTGCGGGTTGGCGAAGCCATAGGAGATGTACGTGTCAAAATTTTGCGTTCGCGGCTCGTAGCGGAACACGCCAGCGTTCGCCAGGCGAACCGGCGGGCCGTACGGCGTTTCCACCTGAGTGTGGTGAAAGGTGCCTTCCTGGAAATAGAGCGCTCCGCCCGGATCCATCACGAAGCTATTGGACGTGTGATGCGTGTCGGCGGAATCGAGCCCATGAATGACGCGCTCGCGGACATCGGCGACGCCGGTGCCTTTCGTGTCTTTCAAGAACAGCAGGTCCGGCGCCTGCGCGACGAGCACACCGCCGTTGTAAAATTCAAAGCCCGTGGGGCAGTGGAGATGATCGGCGAAGACGGTCATCTTGTCGGCCACGCCGTCGCCGTCGGTGTCCTCGAAGATCAGGAGTTTGTCGTTCATTTCCTCGGTGGGTTTCCAATGCGGATACGACGGCCACACGGCCACCCACAGCCGGCCCTTGGCGTCCCAGGCCATTTGCACCGGCTTGGCCAACTCCGGCCAGCGCTCCTCCGATGCGAACAGGTTGATCTTCAAGCCCTTGCCGAGCGTCAGTTGGCTGATTTCATCCTGCCCGCTCAGGAACTGGTGCTTGCCGCCGGGAAGTGTGCCGGGTTTGTTGCTAATCACCGGGATAAACGGCGGAAGATTGCTGTCATCCGGCTTGAGGTCTTTACCCTGCGCCGCGGCCCAAACGACCTTGTCGCGATTGGCGGTCATCACGTCGAGCACGCGTAGTTCGCGCTGAACGACTTCGTAGTTGGACTGGCCGTTAGTGAAGCGGAGAAAGGCGCGTTCGCCGTAGGTTGAGTAACCATCGGTGGTGCGATAGCGATTGAACCAATGCCAATTCTTGTCGTTGACGGCAGCGTTGAGTTTCTTCAGGATTGCTTCGGCAACGTCGGGGCGCTTTCCAAACAGCGCCTGATCGATGACGGAGGCCAGAAACTTGTCGCCCAGCTCGTTGATGTGCACGCCGTTAATCGTGATCGGCGACAGCGTCGCTCGTTGATACAGGTCTTCGGTCGCCTTGAACAAATCGACAAATGGCACGCCGTTGGCCTTGGCGACCTCGGCCATCGCGGCCGTGTACATACTCAGCCGCGGGTTGTTCACCGAGCCGTTGGGCAAATTGGGATCGCTCAAGTCCTCGTGCGCAATCGGCGATAACAACACCAACCGCGGCGGCGACTTGCCGTTGTACTTCTGGCTCAGCGTGTGCTTGATGAATCCCTCTAAGTCCTGCTTGAACTTGGGAAGGCCCGCCTCGCCCGCGAACGATTCGTTGTAACCGAAGAAGGCGAAGATCACGTCGGCATTGGTACTGGTGAGTTCGAAACGGTTCGGATCGGCGCCGGCGACGGGATGAGCGGGCGGCGCGCTGCCGCTGAGCCATTGATCGGGCGTGCCAAAGTGGGCGGAACGCAGTCGCTTGGAGAGATCGAGTTCATCGGCGGAATAGCCAAGGTTGCGAAAAACCAATTGATGCTCGGGAAACCGGGCGTGCAGGCGCGTTTCGAGCCAGCCGTAATGCTGCATGCGATCGGCCAGCGTATTGCCGACGATGCAAATATGGTCGCCCTTCTTGAGTTCGAGATCGCCGGCTGGGAGGCTAAGCGGAGCGAGAACCAGCAGGAGAGCGGCGGCTGTGAATTTCATGGATTCATCCCTTGTTCGCCGAGGACAGGCGATTCGAACGGTCGCATGGGTAGGGAGATATCTTAGGAAGTGCACTGCGACAAACGAAGAGCTCACGCAGAGGCGCAAAGCTCGCAGAGATTCTCTGCGATCTTTGCGCCTCTGCGTGAGCTTGATTTTACTGAGAGCCAACCTTCGACAAGTCCACGCAGATGATTTCCTTGTCATTACGGCAAACCATGCGCTTGTCGGCGAAGGCGGGGTGGGACCAGACGACTTCTCGGCCGCGGGCGTTTTGGCTGGGCTTGAGCAGATTGGCCCGGCCAAGTTCCTCGTAGCCTTTCGGCGATAGCTTCGTCAGGATCAGATCACCCTGATCGGTAAAGAGAAAGAAGCGATCGGCATGGCGGATGAAAAAGGCGGTGCCAAAGAGGGCCTCTTTGCCGCCAAACGGTTTCTTCTCGGACCAAACGCGCTTGCCCGTGGCGGCCTCAATGCATTGAATCTCGCCGGCCGCTCCCGTGCCGAAGAAATGCCCGTCCAAAACTCCCGGCGTGCTCATCAGCGTATGCAGCGTGGCTGCCTTCGACGGGTCGGCGACTTTTTTCCCGCGATAAGCGACTTCGGCCGCCGGCTTGTCTTTGGCCAGCTTCACTGCCAGCGGCCCATGATAGAACGATGTCACATAGAGGATGTCGTTTACCAACAGCGGCTGCGAAATGTTCACTGCGGGACGTTGCGGCGAACCGTCTTCGGGGTATGGGACCATCCAATACTCTTTGCCGGTTTCCGGCTCGAGCGAGTTGAGTGTGTCCGAAAGCCAAATGATGAGTTGGCGTTTTCCGCCCGCCTCAATGATTGTTGGTGGGCAATAACAGACTTCCTCCGAAGTGAGGGCCCTCCAAATTTCCTTACCGGTGTTCTTATCAAGAGCGACCACCGCGCTGCCGTTGCCGCCGGCGAGCGTAATGAGCCGGTCGCCGTCGATCAGGAGCGACGCGGCGTGACCCCAGATCGGCGGCGGATTCTTGTATTCGTCTTTGAGCGACTTGCTCCAAACGGGTTTGCCGGTGTTCGCGTCGAGGCAGTACAGATGCCCCATGGTGCCGAGGGTGTAGACCTTGCCCTCGTGAATCAGCGGAGTGGTGCGCGGGCCGGTGGGATAGCTAATCTTCAAATACGGGCAATCGTATTCATGCTTCCAGACTTCCTGGCCATTGGCGGCGTCCAGACACAGTACGCGTTCCTTGCCGGGCATGGCGTTGCGGGCGAACCCGTCTTTGAGCGCCGGGGCATCCGTAAGGCGGTCCATGACGTAGATTCGCCCGCCGACAATCGCCGGGCCAGTATAGCCGGGGCCGATTGGCTGACGCCAAAGGACTTTTGGCCCGCCTTCGGGGAACTTGTCGAGGATGCCGGTCTCGCGCCACACGCCGTCGCGCTGAGGGCCCATCCATTGCGGCCAATCGTCGGCACGAATTAACGTGGGCAACGCGGAAAGACACACGGCGAGAACAATGCGAGTCACCGGCGTCTCCGTGGCGGGACGATGAGCGGATGGTATGAGAGATGAGGCCGAGAGACCGCCGAGAATTTCACATTTCCTCACTCCGCCATCGTGTCATTGTCGGCATTCACCGCCGGCGCTCGGCCGGCGCTTTTCGTCTTGGCTTCGGCTTGCTGGTCGCGACGTGGAGTTGGACCGCGAGCTTGGTCACCACCAATTGATTGAGGCTGACGCCTTCGGAGTTCGCTTCGCGCTCCAGCGCCGCATGCAACGATTGCGGCACGCGCACGACGAACTTGCCGCTCTTTTTGGGCGTGGCGCCTTCGACAAGGCCGAACCGCTCGACAGCGTCGGAAATGAGGTCGCGAATCTGCGCATATTCCTTGGTCTTGGTAAACCTTTCGCGCTCCGCCCGCGTGGGAAACGTCCTTGTCAGCAAGCCGTCCTCCGCATTGTAAAGCGCGTTGGACAAATCGGCCCACGACTCTACAGAGCGAGCAATCTCAATCGCTTGTTTCAAGATCTCGCCTTCTTTGCTCATGATTGCTTTTCCTCTGGATTAGGCGCGATGAACTTCACACGAAAGTCGGTGATCTTTAAGAGCATCGTTTCTTGGCCAAGAGTCGCCGCCCATTCGGAAATCATCATTTCCAATTCAGGTATTCGGGATTCAACGACGATTACCGAAATCTTCTGTAACGCTTCTACGCGCTTCTGGCCGGATTGCATTCGATAGGCGCCACGCACAGTTCCCTCAAGCGTCCATCCTTGAAATGCCTCGAAGAGCTGTCCATGAATCGAGTGAAAAACATGGTCCGGCACATTCGTTCCGTCGTTGTATGCCAACGGGATGAATACGATGGCTTCCTTTAGAACGTTGCTTTCGGGCGGCTGTCTCTGTTTTCGTGGCGTGGGCCTGGGCATTACTTTCTCCGACGCAGGCGATCGATCTCGCCACGGACCTATGATACTAAATGCGATACTATCAATTCAAGGCCGATCCAAGTCTTCAGCCGTCGCCCTGGCCACCGATTCGATCGTGATCGCGCACAGCGCGGCGCCGTAGTCCAGGTCGATGTTCTCCATCGTGTCGTGCGTGTCGTGGTAGCCGACGCGGTTGATGTCGTAGTTCTCCATGAAAAGCACGACCGGCACGCCGGCGTCAGAAAAGATCTGGCCGTCGGTGTTGTACAGCGTGCTGCGCGGATCCACGGGCGTGCGGACCTGTCCCGAAAGACTCAGAAATGGAGCGACTTCGGGAATGGCCGCGCCGTGCGGGCTGCGTCTGCCGCGGGGCCGGCCAGCGCGTTCTTCGCTTTTGTTCCACTCGGGCACCGACGCGTTCCAAATCTCACTCGCGATATGCGCTTGCTCGGCCAGCCATAGCGAAGACGGGCCGGTTCCCGGTGAAATCTGGAACAAATCGCGTTCGCGGTCATTGTTGTGGGCGATCATGTCCGATACGTACAGGCCTTGTATCCGCACCGTCGACAGGTCTTTCTTCTTACCGTTCGTCAAATGCAACTGCAGCGAACCTTCAACCAGGCGTTGCGTGAGCGCGCGCGCGCCGAGGCAATCGGCGGGGAACTCCTCGCCCGTGAGATGAACCAGCCAGATGTCGCAACCGAGTCGTCCAGTCCGGCTCAGTTCCATGAAAACTGGGGCCGCGAGCATCATGGCCGCGGTCGCGGAGTGGTTGTCATCGGCCCCGCAGGCGGACACGCGCGCCCCGCACCCGCCGCGGCCCTGGTGATAAATGTCCTCCATGTAGGCGGTATCGTAATGGTCGGACATGATCACTGCGCGCTTGCGGTCCCGGCCCGGGATCACCGCCACGATGTCGCGCTCGGCGGCGCCTTCCTGGTTCTTCAGCCAACCGCCCATCCACGAGTAGTCGAAATCGGTTCGCCAGCGGAATGGTACCTCACCCACGAGCACCTTTCCGGTCAGTCGGGCCGCCTTGACCTTGCGCTCGTAGTACGCGAGCAGATAATCGCCCACGTTGTCGAGTTGCCGGCCGTGGTAGCACAGCGTGCGCTGCGTGACGTCGTCGCGCACGCAGTCGGCGTTGTTCTTGTTCAACATCGTGCCTTCGGAAAGAGCGGCGATGGTCTTCCAGTATTCCACTTCGAAGGATCGCCGGGCAGTGCGATGATAGGTGAGCGAAGCGGGAACGCGCGGATTGCGGCGCACCGGGGCGGGAAGCGGCGTCGCTTGGAGCTCGATGAACTCACGCAGTTCGTTTGCCAGCGACGGGCTTGGCAACGACTCGAGCCAAGACTCGATTGTCTCGTTGCGATTGCAATTGAGCAACTGCCGGGCGAACGAACGCGGCAAGCGTTGCCCGCCGCGAGTTTGAAACGCGTCGAACAGTTTGCGCACGTTGCGAATGATCGGGATCGTGGTGTGGCCGTTTCCCGTCGTGTACAGGCTCAATGCCGTGGATGGGGCGTCGCGCTTTTGGATACGGGGCCAAAGCTCGATCGGCTTCTTGACGTTGAATTTATCGGTGTCGTAGGCGGTGAGAAAGCCGGTAGGGGCGTCGGCGACGAGGGCCGCTTCGCCGTTGCCGTCGCGATAGGCGACGAGCGGTCGATGCCAATACAGTTCATGCAAGCCCACGCGCATGGCCGGAAACAGGAACCGGTAGCCGAACATCCCGCCGGCCTGAACCGTTTTCATCGCCTGCTTCAACTGGTCCGGCTTGGCATTCGGTCCGTCGAGCAACATTCGACCCTCTTCGGTCCAGAGTTGCACGTTGCGGGCCATCGGCTTGTCGTAAAGCATGATGTCGTCGGGGATCGTGCTGAAGAGCACATGCAAAAGCTTGTCCTCACGGCCGATGAGGGCCAGTTCGTCCTGATCGCGCAGAATCTTATCCCAGCGATGAGTGCGCTTATAGGTGTTCTTAA
>JBGQCZ010000244.1:0-7379 GCA_041495645.1 Gemmataceae bacterium
GTCTGCCGCGCACGATCAAGTCAAACACCGAGGCTTCGAAGACTCAGCTCGGCCACCCGTCCGAGATCATGAACCCAGCCAAACTCATCGTTCCTCCTCACTGTCCATTTCGCTCTCCCGAGCGTGACCTCTTTGCACATCTTCCATGATGTCACGGTAATTCGTGGCTCTGACATACGTCGAACAATTACGCCGCAGGTCGTTGCAGGCCTCGAGTAATTCCTCGACTCTGTTTTCGGGCAGGTCGATCAGCCGGCCTGCAAGCACGATCGCTGGCGACAAGCAGATTCCCAGCTCGTTGATGACCATAAGGAACCCAGTAACTGAAAAAGACGCCCCCACGTGCACGGCCTTGTCGTGCTGGTGAGATGTCTTCATCGAATTGGGCGTGACGTGAACTCCCATCTCGCAAAGTGCGGAGTATGTGTCGTTCTCAATTGCCGGCTGCTTACCACTTTGTTCGACAATTCGACGCACGGCCGCCGGCCCGTAGCGAGTCTTTCGCTCCCGTTCTGGCATCGTTTTCCAATGCTGAAGATCGTGTCTGTCGATATCGAAGACTTGCAGGAGGTTGACGGTTTCAGCGACTCCTCTCACGAGCGCGATGGATTCATCGTAGTAACCCGATCGAGCGAGGCTCAGAGCTGACAAGGCGTAATTGCAACAGCGCCGGACGAGGTTCTCGATGTCGTGGTCGCCTCCGCGACACCCCCATTGGCAAGATGCCAATTGGCTCAAGAGTGATAGAACTGCCCCCAGATTTTCGTAGAGGCGCGGTGCTTTCTTGCCCAATTGACCGCTTGCCAGTAACGCCATCGTCGTTTTGGAGCTCTGCAGTTCACAACCCCAGCCGTTGTCCAAGAGTTCTTTTCCCTTGGGGAAGTCGCCATCGCTGTCGTTCTGGGCGTTCAATTTGCTCTCCTTTCCCTTCCTATGGCCCACGTGATTAACGCTCGGCAGGCATTGAAGTCGGTCGCCGTTGACGGCCCTTTCTTGACACCGAAAGGGAGCAGACGGTTCAGACCCACTAAGCCTACCAAGAATTCACGCTAAAGGTGGAGCACTCAGTGACTCTGATATTGATCAGAGTGTTTGGTTTCCCAATCTGCAGAGCATGCAATGAACGCCACGCACGCCGTTTCCGATACGTCCCCCATTTTGGCCATCGATCCGTGCAAATACAAGAGCGTGGCTTGCCGGCTGCCGGGTGTCGAATCCGTCGCGGCGACTTGATCTTTCCGCGTTGGTCCGATTCAACTGCGGAGAATTCACCGCAGAGGGCGCGGAGGGCGCAGAGAAATGCACTTCTTCAATTGTTTTTCTCCGCGCTGTTCGCGCCCTGCGCGGTGAATTCGCCGGCGGGCGAACTTCCGTACGACGCTGATCCGTTGTCGCCTTACAGCATCGACGGGCTTGGGTCATCAAACTCCGAATTCAACAGGAGCTTTCTCGACGACATTGGGGGTTGTTCGATTTCCGAGGGTGCGAAGGTAAATAGACTCATGATGTCAGCCTGCGTGCGCTCCGGAAGTTGCTCGATGTGGAGCTCGACCATCTCGTCCCGCTTTTCGGGCGAGAGCCCCTCGAATCTCGGATCGATCACTCGAACGCGGATCGAAGCCGAGTTGTAGCGGTAGGCATCGACTTGCTTGAAACCCGCGGCCCGAAGTACTTCCTCGACCTTGCGAGTCTCGTCCGTGCGTTTGGTTTCCCAGGCGTGTGCGGATGTACCAGTCATTGCAGTTGTCCCTCCACCCAATCGTAAATGGCTTTCGCGGTTTTCAAGAAGGCGATCGTTTCTCCCGTATCTCGCCGCCCCGTCTCGTACCGTAGGTCCGTTGTCCAATCAAAGCGCCTCATGCGCTTGACGATTTCAAGTGGGAGCGAGATTCCCAGGTCTCGCAGGTCGCCGAGGAGCACATCAGGCCGGTGCATCTTCGCCCCGGAGGTGATCCGCGCCAGCTTGTCCGGCTTGTCGGGATCGGGCGTCCGGTGCAGAATCAGCGCTTTAAGTGAGCACTCGACAGTGTAACCTCCGAGATATTGCGCGTCGAGGTTGAGCTTCGCCCGAAGCAGCGTTTCCGCCGTGGTCAGGCGCTGGCCAGCAATCTTCTGAAAGTCGCGGCTCGTTGTGGGCGGCATGAGCCTGCTCCAGAAAACACGCTGACGATATTGTAACAGCCTCCGAGGCTGAATGAGTACCGTGAAACGATCGTTGCCGGCTGCCGGGCGTCGAATCCGTCGCGGCGACTTGATCTTTCCGCGTTGTGGCGTACCTTTAGGCAGCCCATCTCTTGGCTTCCCCCTCCGTAGCATTGGTTTTTGGTCGAATTCAACCGCGAGGCGGACATGCCGGAAGAACTGCAATCCTGGTGGCAGAACGTGAGTCCCGAGACGCGAGCGCTCGTTGTGGGCGGCGCCGTGGTGCTGGGGGCGCTCCTGGGCGGGCATTTCCTCGGAGTGCTGGTGGGGCGGTTTCTGCGTGCCCGGAGATTCAACTCGCTCTTCCGCGTAACGTTGCCGGCGCCCGATGCGGTTGAAGACAACCGTGGATTCACGCCGACAACGCTTGCCGGCCTCCTGGTGCGATTGACGGTTTGGGCGGGCGCAGTCTGGTGGCTGGTGCGCGAGTATGGACGGCCCGAACTGGCCGAGTCGATGGCCGCGATGATCGGGCGGATTTGGGTCGTAACAGCTGCGCTGACGGCGGCGTTGGCGCTCGCCGGTCTGCTGGCACGGCGCGTGATCGAATGCCTGGAGGGTGTCGCGCCGGGCGCGGCTCGCATCGGCGCCGCGCCGCGCGGCGTGGCGGGAGCGGTGGGGGCCGGCATCTACGGACTGGTCTTGCTGCTGACGCTGTTGACCGTGGCCGACTATTTCGATTGGCCGCAGACGCGCAATGCCGCGGCGGGCCTGTGGCAACTCGGCCTGCACCTGCTGACCGCCGGCGCCGCGGTGCTCGTCGGCTGGCTCGGCGCGCGCTGGGCACGCGAATTCGCAACGCCCCAGGGCGCATCGACCCAAATCAGCGCCGCCCAGCAAACCGCCCTGGGAATCGTCGCCGTCACGACCGCCCTGTCCGTCGCGCTGCTGCTGTTCGGCGCCGGGCTGGGCGCCGGCGTGGCGCTGATCGCCGTCGTCGCCGCCCTATTGTTCCTCGTACGCGGGCAACTGCCCGACGTGATCGCGGGGCTCAGGCTGCGCAAAGACAAGGTCGGCACGGTCTGGTTCGACGGGACCCCGTGGCAAGTGGGCCAGATCGGCTTGATCCAGTCGGCCGTGGGCCGGAACGGCGAGATTTACAAAGTGCCGAATCGACAGGTGCTGCAGGCGTCGGGGCAAAGTACACCGGAAGCAAACGGCCGCCCCGTGCTGACGCGCTGAATCCCGAGCGCGGACCGCTTCGGCGCGTCTCTCTTGCGAGCCAAGGGGCTTGTCCCCTTCGCACAGGCCCAACGAGGAACACGAATCCAACCGTGGCATGCAGTGCCAAGGGGACAAGCCCCTTGGCTCGCCAATTCACCACTTGGCCCCGCGGCCCCACATCCGAGCTTGCACGAAAATATATACTGATGTATACTTACCTCTGTTGATTCCGCAATTCCGGTGCGCGCATTTCTGAGGGGACCAATCATGTTCGGGGCAATGGCGATTCTGTTGATCGGTTCGGCGGCCGGCCGAGCAATTGATCCGACATGCGACTCGAATTCCACCGTCTTTCAAAAAACAACAAAAACAACAATGTTTCTTCGAGCAGGTTGCGCGCAGTGCAACTTGTGGTGCGCCAATGAGATGCGTGCAAACCGGGACCAACGGGTCCGAGACGATTTGTTGTTTTTTGTTGTGTTGCGAGGTGGGTGCATTGGGCGTTCGGCTCTTACAGTGTCCGGTTGCGAGTCCGACGCGCCGTTGACGTGCCGGCTCAACGGCGGGAATGGCGGCGAGTCGCGGAAGCGTTCATATGATACTCGGAAATTCTCTGTTCTCTCCCCAGGTGCCGCCATGGAGTTCTTTCCGGAAATCGAGAAGATCCGCTTCGAAGGCCCGGACTCGACCAACCCGCTCGCCTTCCGCCATTACAACGCCGATGAGACGGTCGAAGGCAAGTCCATGAAGGAGCACCTGCGCTTCGCGGTGTGCTACTGGCACACGTTTCGCGGGATGGGCGGCGATCCGTTCGGGCCGGGTTGTGCGGTGCGGCCGTGGGAAGACGGCACCGACTCCGTGGAGATGGCGATCAAACGGGTGCGCGTCGCCTTCGAGTTCATCGACAAACTCGGGGCGCCGTTTTATTGCTTCCACGACCGCGATGTCGCGCCGGAAGCCTCCAATCTGCGCGAGACAAACGCCAATCTCGACAAGGTCGTCAAGGTGTTGAAGGAGGAGCAGCAGCGCACGGGAATCAAGTTGCTGTGGGGCACCGCCAACTTGTTCAGCAACAAGCGCTTCGTTCACGGGGCATCGACAAGTTGCAATGCGGATGTCTTCGCCTACGCTGCCGCTCAAGTGAAGAAGGCGATCGAAGTTACACATGAACTCGGCGGTGTGAACTATGTGTTCTGGGGCGGCCGCGAAGGCTACATGAATTTGTACAACACCGACCTCAAGCGCGAACTCGACCACCTCGCGAAGTTCTTCCATTTGGCCGTCGCGTACAAGAAGTCGATCGGCTTCGGCGGGCAGTTCCTGATCGAGCCCAAACCAAAGGAACCGACCACGCACCAGTACGATTTCGACGCGGCCAGTGTGGTCGCTTTCCTGCGCTCGAACGGTCTGCACAACGACTTCAAGCTCAACGTCGAAACCAACCACGCCACGCTTGCCGGCCACTCGATGATGCACGAATTGGCCTACGCGAGCATGCACGGCGCGCTCGGCAGCATCGACGCCAACCGCGGCGACTTGTTGCTCGGCTGGGACACCGATCAGTTCCCGACCGATCTGTATCTCACCGCTCAATGCATGCTGGTGATTTTAGGGCAGGGCGGGTTGACGCCGGGCGGGGTGAACTTCGACGCCAAGGTCCGCCGCGAGAGCTTCGAGCCGATCGATTTGTTCCATGCCCACGTCGGCGGGATGGACGCGTTCGCTCACGGCTTGAAGATCGCCGCCAAGATTCGCGCCGACGGCGTGCTGCGCGATTTCGTCAGGCAGCGCTATGCGTCTTGGGACTCCGGCATCGGCGCTCAGATTGAGAAGGGACAAGCCAGCTTCGCGGAGTTGGATAAGTACATGCTCGAAAAAGGCGATGCGACGCCCAACGTGTCCGGGCGGCAGGAATTGCTGGAGAACATCATTAACCGGTACATTCGATGACCAACGAAATCGCCACGAACCCTGCGCCCGATTCGTTCCGGCGACAACTCACGATCGCGACGTACGGGTTGCTGATCGTGGTGTTGATTATTCATTTGTTGCAGCAACTTGAGTCGATCCTGCAGCCACTCCTGGTCGCGGCATTTGTGGGCTACGTGCTGCAGCCGGTGCAGCGCTGGCTGGTGAACCGCGGTGTGCGGCCGTTGCTGGCATATATCCTGATTCTCTTCGCGCTCGCGGGGGCGTTCGTGGCCGTCGGGCAGGCCGTGTTTCAGAGCGCTGCGACGATCACTCCCGATCGGCTCGACAGCCATCGCGACAAGTTGGAGCAGTTCATCAACAAGGCAGCCGGTGAGATGGGTTACAGCGGCGAGGAACCGGCGACGGCCAAGTTGCGCGAGGTGCTGAAAGGTGAACAAACTCGCGTGGTTACGGCTGCGGGCCGTTTCGGCGGAGCTCTCACTTTGTTTTGCGTGGTTGTGTTTATTTACATCGTGTTTCTGATGGCCGAGCGGGTGACATTTTCAAAGCGGATGGCGTTGGCATTTGGCGAGACCCGTGCGACCCACATTCAGACCGTGGTCGGGAGCATTAACGAGGCGATCGCTAAGTATATTGCCGTCAAGGGTTGGATCAGCTTTGTCACCGGAGCGCTTTCGTTAGTGGTGTTCGCCATCTTCGGAATCGACTTCGCCATTCTCTGGGGCGTTTTGATTTTTCTGCTGAATTTCATTCCTTACTTGGGCGGGCTGGTTGGAATGGGTCCGCCGATCCTGTTGGCCTTTTTGCAATTCGACTCACCGTGGATAGGCATCGCGACTGCAGCGTTGATGATCGGCATTCAAATTTTCACGGGTCAATACTTGGAGCCGAAAATGGCAGGTCGAAAGCTCAACCTCAGCCCGCTGCTGATCCTGCTGGCGCTGGCGTTTTGGGGTTATCTCTGGGGGATCGTGGGCATGATCCTCGCGGTCCCACTCACCGTGGTGTGCAAGATCGTGCTGGATAATATCCCGGAGACCAAGCCGGTCGGCACGCTCATGTCGAACGTGTAGTGAGGGCGCCGATAAGCGCTCGCATGAACGCGGGCAGATCGTCGGGTTTGCGGCTGGTGATGAGTTGGCCGTCACGGACGACTTCCTCATCGACGTACTGTGCTCCGGCGTTGATGACATCGTCCTTGATGGCGAAAAAGCAGGTGGCCTTGCGGCCGCGGAGAGCCTTGGTCGAACAGAGCACCCACGGGCCGTGGCAAATCGCGGCGAGGATCTTGCCCTTCTCGGCCATGTCGGCGACGAGCTTGATCATGGCGGGCGTGCGGCGAATGAAGTCCGGGGCGAATCCGCCGGGAATCACGACGGCATCGAAGTCGTCGGCCCGCACCTCCTCGGCCGCCTTGTCGCTCTTGGCCGGGTAGCCCAGCTTGCTCGGATAAGTCTTGCCGGCTTCCGGCCCGACCAGCGTCACCTGGCAGCCGGCTTCCTTGAGGCGATACAGTGGATACCAGACTTCGAGTTCTTGATACTGCTGCTCGACCAGGATCGCCGCGCGCTTGCCTTGGAGTTCGTTCATGGCGTGTCTCCGGTTGTGTGCTAAACGGGTTCTTGTTGTTTGAACCAGTCCAGCGTTTCCTTCATGCCTTGGTCGAAACCAACTTTGGGCGAGTATCCCAATTCCCGTTTGGCCTTTTCAATGCTGAAGTCCAGGTTGAGACCGAGAAATTTCAGGCGTGCTTGAGTCAGACGTGGGGCTTCCTTGGCGCCGCGCCGGCGGGCACGTCTCTCCATGAAGCGGGCGACCAGTTTCGCCACGAACAGTGGCACCCGGCCCTTGGGCCTGGGAGCACCGAGGCCGTCCGCGATTGTCTCGAAGAACCTGCGCTTCGTCACGCGGTCGCCGTCGGTGAGATTGTAGACCTGGCCAACGGCTTTCGGATTGTCCATTGCCAGGAAGATCGCCTCGACGAGATTGCCGACGAAGATGGTGTTCATCGCCAGCTTGGAGGGGTCGCCGATGTAGCGGACCGCGCCACGGCGCAGGTTGTCGGCCAGCTTGGGCAGCAC
>JBGQCZ010000245.1:0-7376 GCA_041495645.1 Gemmataceae bacterium
GGTTCACGATGCCGCATTCGATGCTCGCTGCCAAACTCACTCACAAACTCACTCACAAACTCACTCACAAACTCACTCACAAACTCACTCACAAACTCACTCACAAACTCACTCACAAACTCACCACCCAACCACGTTCTCCACAAAGTTTTTGAGGGCGTCGGGGGCGAGCGGGAAGTCTGGTCGCGGCAGGGAGATGCGTCCAGAAAACGAAATCTGCGCACAGAGTCAAGAGTTGGATTTAGTTTGGTTTCGGGTCGGCTCAGGCGGTCGCCAGCGGATGTTTGCGGTTCTTCAGCGGCAGGTCGACGGCCCGGTCCTGGCGATGGGACTCGTAGACCGCAAGCACCATTTCGAGGGCGGCGCGGCCGTCGTAGCCGCTGCCGCGCGGTGGGCGGTCCTTTTCAATCGCGTCCATCAGGTCCTTCACGATCCAGACGTTGCCGAGCGTGAGCCCGCCGATTTCTTTCAGGGTTTCCGGTTTGCCGAGTCCGTTGCTGGTGACCTCCTGCCAGGTCGCATTGCCGCGGCCGGGAAGCCAGGACGGATCTTCGCAGAACAACACCGGCGGAAGGCTGCCGGTTTGGAGATGAATGACGCCCTTGGTGCCGAAGATTTGCATGGCGAAGCGCTTGCCGGCGCCGAACTTGGCCTGGTGCGTGCCGAAGGAACCGACGATGCCGTTCGCGAATCCGTATTGGGCGTGGATGCGATCGCCGAGGATCGGGCCCATGCCTTCGCCGCCTTCGCGGATGTCGCCTTTTTGGGCGGGCTTGCCGGCGTGCCAGATTCGCGAGTGGCACCAGTTCGGGTCACCGGCAAAAAAGCGCATGAGGTCCATGATGTGCGTGCCGAGCACCATCAAGTCCTCCCCGCCGCCGCGATTGTCTTCTTTGCCCCGGCCGCGCATCTCGAGGATATCGCCCAACTTGCCGTCAGCAATCATTTCCTTCACGCGATCGATTCGCGGGCTGTAGCGCGTTTGCAGGGCGATGGCGAGCTTGACGTGATGCTTCTCGCACGCGGCGAGCATCTCGTCGGCCTCGGCCAGGGTGCGGCACATCGGCTTTTCGAGAAAGATGTTCGCCCCGTGTTCAGCGCAAGCGAGCACCATGTCGCGATGGAGGTCGAGAAAGCGGTCGCCGATGCTGACGATGTGCGGTTTTTCTTTGGCGAGCATCTCGCGGTAATCGGCGTAAACGCTTTTGGCGTTGATCTTCCTGGCGGTGGCGTTGCGGCCCTGCTCGTTCTCGTCGGCGATGGCAACGATCTCGACGTTGTCGAACTGCTGCCATACGACATCGAGCCCATGCCCGTAACCGCCCTTGCCCGTTCGCCCGATGACCGCCACTCGCCAGGTTCGCGCCATGATGCATGCTCCCGTGATTCCCGCAGTTTGACAGCGTGGATTGTACGCAAGGCCAACGCGTCCCGCCATCGATTAAGGCCCAGTTCGGGAGTGCGAAGCTCCTGCCGAGCCTTCCGCACTGGCTCGGCAGGAGCCTCGCCCTCCCGAACTGGGCCACTACCTCAATTAACGCGTGACAATTCGGCGCGAAAATGGTATCGGCCCGACTTCAAAACCGAGAGGATCGCGCGGACCATGATTGCAACGCTGCCAGCCGCCGCTTGGTGCCTGATGTATCTGTATTCGTCGAACCCGAACCTGTTCCACCCAGGCAGCGGCAGCGCCCGCAAGCTCATCCCGCGAGCGCACGACGAACTTCACGTTCCGTTGTTTGACCGCTTGTCGCAACGTGCCGACGCCGAGACGTGGTCGGGTATGGGTTTCCGCGACGACGGCATGAAGCTCCGTGCCGGCCGCGAGCACGACCTCGACTTCGCCAAGCTGAATTCCAAGACTTCGCTCATTCCGGAATCGACCGCGAATCTCCCCATCCGTCGCAACGGCTGGCAGACCGAGGATTCGCTCAAGCTGCCACTGACCGAATCGCTGTTTCTGCTCGGCCAGGTCGGCGCGAACGCCCAGTCGTTCGAATGGCAGCAATACAAATTGAGCCAGGCGATCGGGTTTGGCTTCCGGTTGCCGGTAGGCGGGGAGGTTCAATTGCGCAGCGGGAAATCGGTGATGAATTACGATCCCGATGATTTCTCTCTCATCCCGGAAAAGACCAAATCGTTCGTGGAGCTAACGACAAAGTGGCGCTTGCCCTGGTCGCTGAACCTGCAATACTCCGGCGAAGCCAGCCGGGCGCAAACGTCGACCCGCGACATCCTCAATCAAGACCTGCGCCTCGCCGTGCCGCTCTCCAACTCCGGCCAAGTCCACGTTGGCGCCAAATATCGCTGGGAGGAAACGACGGTTCAAACACCCTGGATCGAACGGACGAAGCTGTATTTCGGATTGGAGTGGAAGCGATGACAACTGTAGCCAGACAGGTGTCAATTGTTCCGTGTCGAGCGCGGCGCGGGCGCGCCGCGGAGCAAGCCCTCCGTGCTCAGGTCCTCGTCGATGCCTGGCCAGTGAATGCCGTAGCCGGCGCCCGCAACACGCCATTTCTTTCGCTGGGCGGGTGTGGCGTTCAGCAATCGCGGATACCAGGCGAGCGGTACAGTAATAGTCCGGCCATCGCGCAGCGCCACACTCAATGTGTCTTTGGTGAATTTCACGTCGACAACACGTTCGTCAGCCGCCAGCGCCAAGATGCCCATTCCAAGACTCCAAAAGGTCCGCTTGATTCTCAATCACCAGTTTTCGAAGCCGCCGTAACTCCTTTGGCGAAAAACCGAGATTCCGTGCGAGGCTCACTGGTTCTAACCAGAATTTGGCCGACAAATCATCCCGATCAACATGGACATGCGGCGGCTCATTCGGCTCATGGCTGTAGAAGTAGAACCGGTACGGGCCGTTTCGCAACACAGTCGGCATGGGCTATCAGGCTCGTCCGCGTAACGAATTGTACAACAAGACGCCCTATCATTTACACATCAAACGTCTGCGTGAGCAATTCGAGCGCCTCTTGTCCCCGCGAGCGCTCGACCACGGCGCTGATGCAGACCTCGCTGGTGTTGATCATGCGGATGTTGATGCCGCGTTCGGCCAAGGCGCCGAACATTTTGCGGGCCACGCCGGTGTGGGTGCGCATACCGACGCCGAAGACGAACAGCACCGCGATGTCGCTGTCGCCGACCACGCGGGCCTGGGCGTCGATCTCGCGCACGATTTCTTGCGTGCGCTTGAGCGCTACGTTGAGATGGTCGCGCGGCATGCTGAACGACAGTTCGGCCCGGCCGTTGTTGCCCAGGTTCTGCACGATCATGTCCACGACGATCCCGGCCGCTGCGACGGCTTGGAAAACCTTCGAGCAATTGCCCGGCTGGTCGGGAAGGTCGAAGACGGTGATCTGGCCGTGATCGGTCGCCAGCCGCACCTCGCTGACGACGATGTCTTCCATGCCGGTGAGGCGCGAAATGCGGTTGTAAAGGTCACGCCCGTTGCCGTTGGTAGCGGTGGGCCTCGCAGTTGGCCGCGAGTGAGAATCGCCGGGAGTTGGCCCGCCGGAGCCGGGCCGCGGTTGGTGCAACTCGAACGCCTGATGAATCGCCCGCACCGCCCGCATGCCGTCTTTTTTGTCCACGAGAACGGAGATCTTGATGTCGCCGGTCGTGATCATCTGCATGTTGACTTTTTCGGCGGCGAGCGCCGCGAACATTCGCTCGGCCACGCCGGTATGCGTGCGCATGCCGGCCCCGACAATCGACACCTTGCTGACATCGTCGCGCGATTGCACGCGAGCGCCCATCTCGGCGGCGAGCGGTTCCAACACGGCCAACGTGGCGCTCAGTTCGCCCTTGGGAACCGTGAAGCCGATCGCGGCCTTGCCGCCGCTGCCCACGCCCTGGGCGATCATGTCCACGACAAAGTTCTTTTCCGCCAACGCCGAAAACACGCGATGGCTCACGCCCGGCTGGTCCGGCACGCCGTCGAGCAGCACGCGGGCTTCATCCTTGACGATGGCCACCCCGCACACGGGGAACTGCCGCATCCAATCGGCTTCCGGCACGATCCAGGTGCCCTCCGCGTCGCTGAACGAACTGCGGACCATCACCGGCACGTCAAATTTCTTGGCGAACTCGATCGACCGCGAATGCATCACGGCCGCGCCGGCACTCGCGAGCTCAAGCATTTCGTCGTAGCTGATGAAATCCATCTTCCGGGCTTCGGGGACGGGCCGCGGATCGGTGGTGTAAACGCCGTCCACGTCGGTATAGATTTCGCAACCGACATCGCTGGTCGCGCCGGGATCGTGCTTGAGCACGGCGGCCAGGGCCACGGCCGTGGTATCGGACCCGCCGCGGCCGAGCGTGGTGATGTTGCCGTTCTCGTCGATGCCCTGGAAGCCGGCGACGATGACGATGCTGCCCTGTTCGAGGGCGGCGCGCATGCGCGAAGTGGTGATGCTCTTGATGCGAGCTTTGGTATGAGTGCTGTCCGTAACGATGCCGACCTGCGTGCCGGTGAAACTCACGGCGGAATCGCCGAGCGAGTGAATGGCCATGGCGAGCAGGGCGATGGAAATCTGCTCGCCGGTGGCCAGCAACATGTCCATCTCGCGCGGCGGCGGATGATCGCTGATCTCGCGGGCCATTTCGATCAAGTCGTCGGTGGTGTCGCCGCGGGCGCTGACCACGACCACCACCTGATTGCCCGCCTGTTTGGCTTTGATGGCTCGCCGCGCCGCCGCCTGCACCCGCTCCGCCGTCGCCACGCTCGTCCCACCAAATTTCTGCACCAGCAAAGGCACCGCTTTCTCCTGTTGATGAATAGCTGCCATCTTAGGGAAGTGAATGGCTCGCGCAAAGCCGCTAAGACGCAAAGAACGAAACCTCTTTGCGTCTTGGCGGCTTTGCGCGAGACTTTTCGGCTCGCCCGCGATACCATCGGAACTAATTGCTTACGAGGTCGCCAACCATGCGTCACATCCTGCTCCTTTCGCTGACAGTTCTCGCCACCACCCAAGTTCGCGCCGGCGAGGGCAACCGGCTCGCCTATCTCGACGAATGCAACCCGTACTACCCCTCCCGGACGTTCCCCAAGCTCATCACCCCCATGTGGGTCGGCGAGGAGGGCGTCGATGCGGTCGTGGTGCTGGCCATCGACGACATGCGCGGGCACGAGAAGTGGGAGCAATTCTTGCGGCCGATTCTGAACCGGCTCAAGAAGATTGACGGCCGGGCGCCCGTCAGCATCATGACTTGCACCATCGATCCGAAGCATCCGCACTTGCAGCAATGGCTGAAGGAAGGTTTGAGCCTTGAAGTTCACACCATCGACCACCCCTGCCCGCTGCTGCAAAAGGGCGACCTCGCTAAGGCCAAATCGACCTACGACCGCTGCGTCGATCTCATGAACCTGGTGCCGAACAACAAGCCGGTCGCCTTCCGCATGCCGTGCTGCGATTCGCTCAACACGCTCAGCCCGCGTTTCTTCACCGAGATCTTCAACCGCACAACGCCCCTCGCCCCTGTACTCAGGGGAGAGGGGATGGGGGTGAGGGGTGGCGGAAATTTCCTCTCGCTCGATAGTTCCGTGTTCCACTTGTTCACCGCCAACGACCCGGACCTTCCGCGTGATCTGGTCTTCGATGCCGACGGCCAGGAGCGCTTCCGCAAGTACATCCCCGCCAATCGCTCGTTCGTGAACGCCATCGAGGATTACCCGTACCCCTACGTGATCAATCGCCTGTGCTGGGAATTTCCGTGCATGACGCCCAGCGATTGGCAGGCCCAGTACCTGCACAAAGCGAACAACCCCATCACCGTCCGCGACTGGAAAGCCGCCCTCGATTGCACTGTCATCAAGAAAGGCGTGTTCTCGTTCGTCTTCCACCCACACGGCTGGATTCAGAACGAGCAGATCGTCGATTTCATCGACTACGCGCAGCAAAAGTACGGCAAGCGCGTGAAGTTTCTGAATTTCAAGGAGTGCGAGGAGCGGCTGACAAAGAATCCGGGAATCAGTGGTAAACGCCGTGATCCAAAAACAGGTAAATTCACTGGTGCTCTCGGAATAGACAACAGTCCTGATCCGCTTGCCCGGATCGCACCGATTTGCATCGGGCCCACACAGGCATTCGTAAGCGATGGAGAAGATGGGCCATTGGTGAAGGTTTGGACCGATAAAGGCTTTCGAAAAGTTGGGTTCACACTGCCGCAAGGGGCTCGTGTCGGCAACCCGGAACATGATTACGGCCTGCGCTTCGTCGATCTCGACGGCGACGGAAACGACGATGTCGTCTTCTCCAACGAAAAAGAATACGGCGTCTATCTGTTCACCGACATGGAGCATGGCTGGTCACGGAAGGTGATGGCGGGGAAGGCCGGGGAGCCAGGCGCGTTGCCGATGATTTCGCGCAACGGGACCAACAACGGCTTTTGGGTCCATTCGCGACATCTTTGGTGGCAGAACGAAAACACCGACCTGCTTCCCAATCTCGTCGATCGCCGCTCATTCAACGACATTTTGAAAGACGTCGAACCGGCGGCGAAGTCGCCGGAGGCATCGCTCAAATCTATTCAGGTCAAGCCGGGGTTTCAGGTCGAATTGATGGCGGCGGAACCGCTGGTGCAGGATCCGATTGCCTTCGCGTTCGCGCCCGACGGCAAGCTGTGGGTTGTCGAGATGGGCGACTATCCGCTCGGGCTCGACGGAAAGGGCAAGTTCGGCGGCAAGATCAAGTTCCTCGAATCGACCAAGGGCGACGGCAAGTTCGACAAGGCGACGGTGTTTCTCGACGGCCTTGGTTTCCCCACCGGCGTGCTGCCGTGGCGCAATGGCATCCTCGTCACCTGCTCTCCGGAGATCTTTTTCGTCGAGATCAAGGACGGCAAGCCCGGCAAGAAGGAAGTGCTGTTTTCCGGCTTCAACGAAGGCAACCAGCAGCACCGCGTCAACACGCTCGCCTGGGGATTGGACAACTGGCTTTACGTGGCCAACGGCGATAGCGGCGGGACGATCAAGTCGCACAAGACCGGCAAGACGGTGAACATCAGCGGCCGCGATTTGCGAATTCGCCCCGACACCGGCGAGATGGAAGCCGTGACCGGCCAGACCCAATACGGCCGCTGCCGCGACGATTGGGGCAACTGGTTCGGCGGCAACAATTCCAACCCGATGTGGCACTACGTGCTCGACGATCATTACCTGAAACGCAATCCGCACGTCGTCTATCCCAACCCGCGCAGCAATGTCTCGGTCGCGCCCGGCGCCGCCCCGGTCTTTCCAATCAGCCGCACGTTGCCAAGATTCAACGATCCGGGCGGAGCCAATCGCTTCACTTCGGCGTGCAGCCCGATTGTGTATCGGGACACGTTGTTCTTTGGCGAGCCGGGAGCGTCAGCGACTGGAGCAAAGA
>JBGQCZ010000246.1:0-7364 GCA_041495645.1 Gemmataceae bacterium
AGCATTTGTCGATGGTTTCCTTGATGAAGCGGTTGAGTTCATCTTCGTTCAACGTCTTCAGGTAGGCGCTGAAGCCGGCGGGGTTGGTGACGGGGTCGGGCGGGGCGGTGGGTTTTTCGTCGGGGATTTGCCGCAGCAATTGCTCGGCGGCCTCCAGGCGAACTTTCAGGTCCTTGCCGCGCAGCTGGTTTCGCAGCGCCGCGCGTGATTCCGCGTCCATTTGCCGTGCCTGTCGCTCTTCGGCGCCGGCCGACAACTCCAACCAATCCTCGCAATAGATATTGGCCCAACGCGTGAGCAGATTCGGTTGGCGGCGTATCGCAACGGCGATCGTCTCCCAAGTCGCGCCGGCGGCCCGCAATTCCGCCGCCGCTCGCATGTCTTGCCGTGTCCGAATGGATGGGATTCGCATCGCAATCTCCGACTGGTTCGTAGTGACCCGCTTTAGCGGGTCTGTGGAGAAAACCCGCTAAAGCGGGTTACTACGAACGCGGCTTTAGCGGGTCTGTGGAGAAAACCCGCTAAAGCGGGTCACTACGAACCCGATATCTTTGCCCCAGTGTATAGTATACACATAGTCACTATGGCCGCGCCAAGGGCGGCAGGAGATATTCCATGGCGAATTTGCGAGGTGGATTCGGAGATTGGGCCGGGTTGTCCGGCGCGAGGGCGGTCGAGCACACCACCACCACCACCACCACCACTTTCCCAACTAACTTTTTGAGGGCTTGCTTGGCGCAGGCTAAAGCCTGCGGCTACAGCGAGTTGCGGCGAATCTTGTCAAATGGCGCGCAAGGCAAAGAGTTTGGTTTAGTTTGGTTCGTGGAGCCCAACAAGCAAGAAACGGGGCGGGCCGTTCCTTGCGGAATGGCCCGCCCCGTAGCGGTTGAAAAGTCAATCACCAAACATTCTCGGCGCGGTTGGCTGGCCGCTTACATTGCAGCCGCAATGGGCCGGTTCGCAGCACAGGCGGCGGTGGAAGAACCGGGCGAGCAGGCCCGAGCGCTTGCGGGCGCACGGATCGCAGCATTCGGTCTTGCACTCGTTCTTGCAGGCCGGAGCGCAGGCCGCTTTGGTGTTGCAGCAAGCATTCGGCTTTTCGCAGCATGGAGCGTGCGGAGCGCTGTCGCACACGGTGTACGGCACGTAGCGGCACTTGCGGACGCACACGTCGTACGGAACGCACACGTTCACGGTCTTCTTCACGGTGCAGGGCACCATTTCGGTCGTCGTGTACGGTACCTTGACGCAGACGGTGTAGGGCACCATCTTGCAGACGGTGTGCGGGACCTTGCAGCAGACGGTTTCGGTCTTGGTGGTGCAGACCTTCGTGGGCACATGCTTCACGCAGTCCTCGGCCACCAGCTTGCAGGTCGTGACGGGCACGACCTTTTGCACCTGCGTCGGAACCATGCGGACGACGGTGTAGGGCACCTTCTTCACGATGGTTTCCTGGACGGTGCGGGTGACGTTGTAGGGCACCTTAACGATCTTGGCTTCATCCACCATCTTGACCGAGGTGTAAACCACGTCGCGGGTGACGGTGGCGCCTTCGACGAACGCGCGACCGGGGGCGTCGGCTTCGAAGGTCGGGATGGCGGTGGAAGTCGAGCCGGCGGTCGTGGCGGCGGCAAGCGTGATGGCGCTTTCGCCGGTCTCAGCCTTGACCACGCCACGGGTCTTCCAGTTGGCGGCATCCGACGACGCCATGTAGGCGCCGGAAGCCTTGCGCGTCATCGTGTACGGCACCTGCGTGCGAACCACTTGCGTGGTCATGCGGGTGACGTTGTACGGCACTTGCTTGCGGATCGTCTCGCAAACGAAGCGTGTCTGCTGGACAGGAATCTGCTTGGTGACCTGAACCGGAACGCGGCGGCAGCAGGTGAACGGCACCTTTTCCACGTGGCACTTGCGAACGTAGGTGGTGCAGGGCACTTGCTCGCAGACGTTGCGGTAGCGGCAAACCTGGCGGGTGCCGCAGCAATCGGGCTCGCGGTGTACACAAATCGAGGGCAACAGTTTGCGTTTCTGGACGCAGCTGCAGGTGCAGGGATCCCAGACGCTGCGGCAGCCGCGATTGATGCTGACCTTCAAGCGGCCGCGAATGGTGTAGGTTTCGCAGACGGTCTCGGGAACGCGGCGAACCACGGTGCGCATGGTCGTGCACGGCTCGCAGGTCCATTTGACCACGTCCCGGCAACCGGATTCGACTACGTCCTTCCACTCGGTGCAGCAGACGTTCTTCATGACCGTCTCGCAGACCGGGCGGCGAACTTGCTGGCAGCATTCGCGGTGGTGCGTCTCGCACACCGGAACGCAGATCGTGCGGCAGCATTCGCGCTGGTGCGTTTCGCAAACCGTCTTGGGCACCTGGTAGCAATGCTTCTGGCAGTGCTGCTCGTAGACCGGCTTGCAGCAATGCTGGACGGTGTCCTTGTAGCAGGTTTCGCACACGCGCTTGCAAACGGTGGTGGGGCATTCCTTGACATGGCACTCGTAGACCGGTTTGCAAATGGTCTCGGTGCGGTTTTCGCAATGGGTTTCGTAGCACGGCTTGTAGACCGTGTAATGGCATTCCTTCATGACCGTTTGCACGCAGGGCCGCGTGACGGTGCGCTGTTCGGTTTGCCATTCGGTTTCGGTGCATTTGCGATAGCAAGTCCGCTGTTCGGAGCGGTAGCAGGTCTTGCAAACCGGCTTCATGACGGTTTCGCAAACGGTTTGATGGCAGACGTGGAATCGTTTTTCGGTCACGGTGTCCCACACGAGCTTGTAGCAGGTGCGGGTTTGCTGCTGACAGGCGTTGAAGCAGCATTGGGCATCACAGGATGGCTTCTTCCAGATGGCGAAGCCGGTGCAACCGCAATGGGACGCGCGGGCGTCGGCGGCGGCCCCGAACAGGCCAACCGCGGCGAGCAACAGCGCTCCCAAACGCATCATCATGATATTCGCCTCCTCACCGGTCGGTTTCACCGGTTGAACCTTTTAAGCATGGACCAGACGGGACAACCGCAGGAAGGTCTCGAACGGGGCCGGATAATCGCTCCGGTGGGCCGATCCCGTGGTGCGGACTTACCCCGAGGGCATTGGATCCTTCCGTGTGGTTTCTATCGGCCGGTAATTCGCCAGATTATCAGCCTTCCCACCCCATCCGGACCAACGCAAACCGCGCAGCCGACCAATTACCGGGATTCTGCATGCGAATCGGGTCATTCCGAAAAAGCACTGGCGGTTAGAGTTGGTAAGATGTGCGGGTCGCGGTCAGAAAACCGGGAAATGAGGAACCGAGAACCGAGAATGACGAAGCGCTTTCATTTCTCATTCTCGGTTCTCGGTTCCGATTCCTGACTACTGGTAGCCCAGACGCCAAGGTATAATCGTTGGCGATCTAACTCGGAGAACGGAAATGTCGCGTTCGAACCTTGCCTGGCTGCTCGGAGTCCCCGCGATCATCGTCGTCGGGTTGACCATCGCCTTTGCCGCTCCCCGAACCCGCAAACCCAAGGACCAGGACTACGAACTGGTGCAACTGGTGGTGGAAGTGCTGGCGCAGGTGGACAGGGACTATGTGCGCGAGCTTTCACCCGACGAGAAGCGGAAGTTCATCGCGGACATGATCAACGGCGGGCTGGAACGGCTCGATCCGTATTCCACGTTTTACGATATCGAGGATTACACGCAGTTCTTGAAACAGACGGAAGGCGCCTTTGGCGGGGTCGGCATTCAGATCGACGTGGACCGGCAGCAGGGATACGTGAAGGTGACAAGCCCGATGGTGGGAACCCCGGCTTACGAAGCCGGCATCCAGGCCGGCGATGTGATTCTGAAGGTGGACGGCAAGGTGCTCGAGACCGCGCGCTTAAGCGAATTGCTGAAGATGATCCAGGGCCCGCCCGGCACCGAGGTCACGCTGACGGTGCTGCACGAAGGCAGCAAGAACCCGGTCGACTATACGATGAAGCGGGCCAAGATCGAATACCCGTCGATCATGGGCGACCGCCGCAAGCCCGACGATCCGACCCAGTGGGACTATTTCGTCGACAAGGAAAATCGCATCGCCTACATCAGGCTGGTCTCGTTCAACGAACACGCCGTGGCCGATCTGAAGAAAGCCGTGGAGCAAGTCGAGAAGGAAGGGGCCAAGGCACTGATTCTGGACCTGCGCGACAATCCGGGCGGGTTGCTTACGCAGGCGGCGGACATCAGCGATTTGTTCCTGACTCAGGGCACGATCGTCAACATCAAGGACCGCAAGGGCCGCGGCAAGACTTACGAAGCCAAGGCGGAGGGCACGTTTCTGGAGCCGGCCGCGAGTCATCCGATGGCGGTGTTGGTGAACCGGAACAGCGCCAGCGCCAGC
The DNA here is from genome assembly GCA_041495645.1 of Gemmataceae bacterium. Taxonomy (GTDB): domain Bacteria; phylum Planctomycetota; class Planctomycetia; order Gemmatales; family Gemmataceae; genus JBGQCZ01. The sequence continues at coordinate 4,361 of JBGQCZ010000246.1, forward strand.
GAGATTGTGTCCGCGGCGCTGCAGGACCACAAACGCGCGGTCGTCATCGGCGAGCGCACGTTCGGCAAGGGCAGCGTGCAAAACGTGATCGAACTCGGCGATCACGAACCGAAAGTCGCGTTGAAGCTTACCACGGCGAGCTATTGGCGGCCCAACGGCACGAACATCCATCGCGGCAGCGATGCCAAAGACACCGACGATTGGGGCGTGAAACCCAATCCGGGCATGGAAGTGCCGCTCGAAACCGTGGAGCGCGTTCAATACGGCAAATGGCGTAAAGACCGCGACGTGGTGCAAGGCAAACCCGGCACGGCCGCGGCGAAAAAGCCGGTTGACGAGAGCGTGGCGGCGGACAAATACCTGAGCACGGCTGTCAATTACCTCCGCGGCGAGTTGAAGAAGTAATCACCCGTGATGCTCTCGATCCTTCATGAAGACAATCAGATCATCGCCGTGAATAAACCGGCGGCGCTGCTCACGCAAGCGCCGCCGGAAGTTCCCTCGGTCGAAGCACTCGTCAAAGCCTGGATCAAGGAGAAGTACGCGAAGCCTGCCGGAGTGTACCTGGGCGTGCCGCACCGACTGGATCGACCCGTCTCCGGCGTGATCGTCTTCGCCCGCAACAGCAAAGCTGCCCGGCGCTTGGCCGAACAATTTCAGCAGCGGCGCGCGGAGAAGATCTATTGGGCGCTCGTGGAGGGAAATGTCGAGCCCGAGTCGGGAGCGTGGGAGGATTGGCTGCGAAAGATCCCGGAAGAGTCGCGCACGAAATTGGCCGAACCGGAATCGCCGGGCGCGAAGCCGGCATCGTTGAGCTATCGCAAGCTGCAATCGATCCCGGGCGGCACGCTGTTGGAGATCCGCCCACTTACCGGCCGATCGCATCAGATTCGCATTCAAGCGGCCTCACGCGGTCATCCGGTTTTGGGTGATGTGCTTTACGGTTCGACACAGGCTTTTGGCCCGGCGGCCGAGCAAAAGCGCGATGCTGTCATCGCTCTGCACGCGCGAAGCCTGACGATTATTCATCCATCGACCTGGCAGCCATTGATTCTCACGGCTCCGACTCCGGAGTATTGGCCTGATTCCGGATTGGCCGACGAGCGCGAAACGTAGACGGGTTTGAGTTATCTTTCTCGGGTTGTCTCGGCGGCGGCCATTCCCAGCGCGACGCAACCTGCTCCAACGAGAACGCCAGCGACCACATCACTCAGATAGTGCACGCCAAGATAAACCCGGCTGAACGCGATGGCCACGATGAACAGGCCGACGAACGGAGCGGCGATCCAGCCGCTGCAGCGCGTAAAGCGAATCCACAAGTAGGCCAGCATGCCGAACACGAGCGTCGCGTCCGCCGTGTGGCCGCTCGGCAAACTCGGCGATGGCGCGAAGATGATCGGATCGACAAACCACGGCCGCGAGCGATCGTAATAACTCTTCAACAAACTCACCAACTTGAACCCGCCGAACGTCACCACGCTCCAGACCAGCCCCAGCCACCATTCCCGTTTCACCGCGAGCGCGATCAACACCGCGCCGGCCACGATCAGCATAAGCCTTTGTGAAGCCAAATCGGTGAAGCGAAGAAAGACCTCGCGGGCGGCCGTGTTGCCCAACGCGTACTCGTGCAGCCGTTCCTTGCAATAGAGGTCCCACTCGACGAACGCCTTTTTCTGCAGGGTCGCTTCCGTCATCAGCGCAAAGGACGTCAGGAGCAGCACTCCGGCGACCGCCAGCGAAAAGGCCCGTAGCTTGCGGGCATCGTTTAGATCGGTGTTCGGTGAAAACTCGCTCATGGGGAAAGAGTGGCACAAAATCGCGGCGGCGACAAGACGTGCCCGATTTGCCTACCCGACGCCGATTCCAGTTGGTACCTTTGAACCTTGAACAAGGACCCACAACTTTCGCTTCGAAGAGGAGACATTTTGATGAACCGCCGCCAAATGCTGATTGCCACCGGGGCCGGCGCCGCCGCGCTGCTGTTGCCGAAACTCGCGCTCGCCGAAGACAAACCCGCCGGCTTCACCCTGCCCAAGCTCCCCTACGACTACGACGCCCTCGAGCCGATCATCGACAAGATGACCATGACCATTCATCACGACAAGCACCACCAGGCCTACGTCGATAATCTCAACAAAGCCGTCGCCGGCGCCGATTGGGCCGGCATGTCGATCGACGAACTAGTGAAGAAGGTGAAAGACGTGCCGGAAGCGAAGCGAGCGGCCGTGATCAACAACGGCGGTGGGCATTGGAATCACAGCTTCTTCTGGACCATTATGGCCGCCAAGGGCCAAGGCGGGGAAGCCAGCGGCGACTTGGCCAAATCGATCGAGTCGTTCGGCGGCATGGCCAAACTCAAGGAAGAAGTGCAAACCAAGGGCCTCGGCCGCTTTGGCAGCGGTTGGGTTTGGGTCGTGGCCGCGAAGAGCGGCAAGCTCGACGTGGTCAACACCGCGAACCAGGACAACCCGCTCATGGCCGGGCGCACGCCCATCCTGGGAATCGACGTGTGGGAACACGCCTATTACCTCAAGTACCAGAACCGCCGGGCGGACTACCTCAAGGCCTGGTGGGACGTGGCGAATTGGAAGGCGATTAGCGAGAACTTCCTGATAGCAAAAGTAGCTTAACCGCGTCGCGGAGTCTTGGGTGCGGAGCGCGCACCCCGGCGCGCTCCGCACCGAAGACTCCGCGTCGCGGTTAAACTGCATTGGCCACGTCAGGCTCCGGCCCATCCCAACGAGCAGTTGGGAGTGAAACTGAACATACAACCTTACACGGGCCGCCAGCTTAGCCCCGCCCGGCATGCTATCTTTGTAGGCGGCCCCGTGCGGGTGAGTTTCATCGTTGGGCCGTGGAGGGCGGACAAATGCGACTTATTTTTGTTTCGATAGCTTTCATTTGTTCCGTTGCGTGCGCAAATGGGCAACAGACCTACATTTTGACTGTTGGCGTCGATTACAAATCTCAGGAGAACGGAAAGCGAGACCAGTACTCCCACGAC
>JBGQCZ010000247.1:0-7363 GCA_041495645.1 Gemmataceae bacterium
AGCACGGACGGCGGCGCGACATGGTCCAAACCGATCGCGCCGCCGAAAGACCTCAAGGGCACGGGCGGCTTGACCTGGCTTGAGTACGACCCCATCAACGACGCGCTGTATCTCATGAAAATGGGCAACGATCTTTTCAAGTTGACCCGCGGGAAATAGCCGACGCTCCGCTGACATTGCACGGATGCATATAAGTTTGTATAGTTAGCGGGTTAGCGGGTCACCTCGACCGAGCGCCTTGCGTGCGCGCATTTCTAGCAGGAGCCCATCGTGATTACTGCAACTCACTCATTCGTCTGGATTGGATGCCGGCGGAGGTCGCCGCACCGAGAGCACCATCACTCAGCTCACCACCCAGCGCACAACCCAACTCACCACCCAACTCATTCCTCAACTCACCACCCAACTCACTCCTCAACTCACCACCCAACCACTTTCTCCACAAAGTTTTCAAAGGCGCGGCGGGCGGGCGTTAAATCTGGTCAATTCAAGGAGTTACAGAGAAACAACAGGTTGCGGCGCGCGAGCGAAAAGTTGGATTTAGTTGTGTTCTACTCCCAAACACAGCGACTAGCGTGCGGCGAGTTTGGTGTAAACGGCCCGCGCGGCTTCCAATTGCGCCGCGGCGTGGGCCCGTTGGGCGGCAGTCGGGAAGCGGTTGCGCTCGCGCAGGGCTACGTCCAGGCGTTCGATCCAACGCAAGAAGAACTCGGCGTCGGCCTTCGCGTCCGCCGGTTTGCCGGGCACGTCGATGTAGACGGGGCTGGTGTGGGCGAAGGCTTCGCCGCCGGGGTTGTCGGCGTGGGCCGGCCCGCTCGTTCGCACCGCCACCCAGCCGCTACGTTCCACGTTGATCTCCTGCTCCCAAACTTCGGTGGGCGCCTCGTCCGGTTTGAAATCCCTTGTCGCCACGACTTTGCCGTCCTGCACGATTTCCACTTTGCGCAGCGGCAAGTTCCACCAGGCTTTGGCCGCGACTTTGGTTTTGCCGGGGCCGGTCATGCGCAGCGTCTCGCCTTGGCGGTGCCGTCCGCCGACGATGATCTCCGTGATCGGGCCATTGGTGACGTAGGAATTGCCCGCACGAAGCGCTTCGATCCACTTGGCGTAGCTGAATTCGCCGTCGAAGCGGACGTAGACGCGATCGGAACCGGGCAGGCGGCTGGCCACGCGATTGAGGAAGCAATCGGTGCCGGCGGAGGCGGGCAGGCGGAACCCGCAATTGAGCAGGCGATACCAGAGCGGAATGCAGCCGCCGTAGCTGTTGTTGAGGTCCATGCTGTCGATCTTGCCGAGAGCAGCGTCGATGGGCAGGCCCTTGCCGGTGTAAGCGCCGAGGTAAAGGTCGGCGGCGTTTTGGGCGGAGTGCGTGTAGCTGACGAGCCCGCCCTGCTGACGGGTGCGGTCGGCGGTGTCGGCGTTGGTGGGCGTGTCGAACGGGTTGGTGGTGTCCTTGAAGCCGGTGAAGATCGGCTCGACGACCTGACGGAGATTGACCAGCGTGAGATGGCCCCAGATGGTACTGCGATATTCCTCGTTCCAATAGAGAACGGTGCGCGGTTTGGAGAGCGGATCGGGCCGGCCGCGGAAGAAGGAGCGATCGAACACGCCGTCGCCGTCGGAATTGGCGACCATGAAGTTGCAGACGTTCAAATCCTCGCCTTCGCATTGCAAGAGCATGGATTCGGGCGTGTTGTACCATTCGCCATAGCCATAGTTGGCGTGAATGTGGTTCTCGCCGGAATAGAGCTTAAACGATTCGGCGTCGACCCAGCGCTTAAGCGAGACACCGACCTGGGCGACTTCGTCCTTCTCGACGTGCACGGTTTCGTGGACCACGTTGTACTCAGGCCCCCGCCAGACGCGAAGCTGATATTCGCCCGCGGGCAACTGGAACTCGGTGTAGCGGCAATAGAAGTGTCCGTTGCCGCGCTCGATGCGATACATGGCGCCCGGCGGGGCATAAAACTTTCCGCTTTTGTCGGTGATGCAGACGCGCGCGGCCGCACCATTGCCGGTCGCCTTATCTTTGATGCCCAACCGCAACCAGCCGGATGGCCGGCGATAATCCAAGCGGGTGACCGTCAGGGTCTGCTCGGCGCCCGTTCGCAGATCGCGGCGCACCAGGGCCGTGCAGCCCTCACGGTTGTCCGTGTAGAGCAACCACTTGCCGTCATGGGACACCGAGGGGCGGTCCTCGTCAGCTTGTCCAGAGGTCAGTCTGCGGCTGCTGCCCTCGGGATCAATTCGCGGAACCTGCCAGAGGTCGTAATGCGCGCCGCCCAAATCGGTGGTAACGATCAGGCTCCGCCGGTCGGGCATCCAACAAACGTCGTGGATGCGGGCTGGAAAATCCGCGATCTTCTGGGGCTTGCCGTCAAATCCCGTGACCTTCCACAAAACGGCTTGCGGGCCGTCGTTGCCGCCTTGCCGGCCGGGAACATCCTGGTTGGTCGCGAAAGCGATCAATTCGCCGTCGGCCAAGAGCGCCGACCGCCGCGCGGGTCGAGGCGGATCGGTCACGGGCGTCAATTTGCCCGTCGCCAGGTCGAACCACGCCAGAGCCTCACCGCTTTTCAGATCGGGCGAGGAAAAACTACCCAACACGCGCTTGCCATCGGGGTGGAAGTGCAACTTCCCGCTCGCCTGGACCGTGGCGGGAAGTTCGACCGCGGTGCCATCATCGGCGTTGATGATGCGCAACGGACCGGTGAAGAAGTTGCGCGAGTTGATGTAGGCGAGCCGCTTGCCGTCGGCGGACCAGGTGGGTTCGATATCGAAGCCTTCGCCCGAGGTAAGGCAAGTCATCGTGCCGCCGGTCGAAGGCATGGTCCAAATCGCGCCTTGGTAGGAGAACGCGACGCGCTCGCCATCGGGCGAGATCTGCGGTTGCAGCGCGCCGACGGCGCGAATATTCACGGCCGGCGATGGCATGGCGCCATGCCGAGGTTGCGACAACAGCGCCGCGGCGAGAACGAGAACGCCCGAAAGGCCGGCCAACGTGTGACGCGACATGGGAAATCCCTCGGCGCATCAAGGTTTTCGACGCAGAAATACTCCGTACAGCCCCGCACCCACCACCATGAAGCCGAGACCGACCAGCGACTCGGCCGACTGGTTCGCGAACATGTTCAGCCACACCGCGGACATAACCAGCGCGTACATCGCGGGCACAAAGGGATAACCGGGACAGCGATACGAGCGTGGCGTCGCGGCCAGCTTGGTGCGGAAAACAAAAATGGAGGCCACGGCGAGAGTTTCCAGGCCGATCGCGCCGAACATGGCGAAATCGGTAATCACGTCGAATCCGGATTTGCCTGCCGGCGGGTTGGGATTCAGCTTGCAATCGAACAGATTGATCGTCGGCAGCGGATTCTTAAGCCACAATGCGACGATCAAGACCAGTCCGCACGACCACGCGGCCATGATCATCGTGGCGGCGACGGGTGTCTGGAACTTTGGATGCAGGCGGCTGAGCCAGCGCGGGGCCAAGCCGTCTTCGCCCATCGCGTAAAGAAGACGCGGCCCAACGAGAATGTTGCCGTTCAGTGCTCCGAAGACCGAAACGGCAATGGCGCAGGCAATGAGCACGCCGCCGATTGGTCCGAGAAGCCGCGAGCCGAACTCGGCGGCGACGGGCGTGTCGCCGAGCTTGATGATGTCGGCTCGCGGGAGGACGAGGTAGTAGGCGAAGTTTGCTCCGAGGTACAGGACGATGATCGTTCCGACTCCGAGGATCAAGGCGAGCGGGATGTTTCGTTGGGGCGTTTTGACTTCCTCGGCGATCGGAGCGATGTTCATCCAACCGTGGTAGGCCCAGTAGACGCCGACCAGAGCGGTGCCGAAGCCGGACCAACTGACGGCGCTCCAATCGGCGGGCCAAGCGGGAGAGATGTTGGCAAGCCTGGGCGGATGCTGCGGTTCCGAGACGAAACCGAGGACGACAAAGGGCAGCAGAATTACGCCGATCAGGGAACTTATCTTGACGGCGGTGATTCCTAACTGCAACAAGCCGCCCCAGCGCACGCCGCGGACGTTTACGAGCGCAAGCGCAAGAATCACGGCAACGGCCATTCCCTGGCGGGGCCAAAAAGCAATGACGTCCGTGCCGGTTGGCAGGCCCCGCGCTTCGCGGATGGCATTGGCCACGGATTCGGAGAAAATCGAGGCGAGGGCGGCGATCGAACCGGTGCGGATGATCCAGAATTCGACCCAGCCCCAGAGAAAACCGGCGAGCCGGCCGTAGCCTTCGCGAAGGAAGACGTAGTTGCCGCCGGCCTTGGGAAAGAGCGTGGCGACCTCGGCGAGCGCGAGTGCGCCGAACATCGCCAGCATGCCGATGAGCGCCCACGCGAGCATGGCGAGCGCGAAATCGGGCACATCCTTGGCGACGGCGTTCGGTTTTTTGAAGACGCCGGAGCCGATGACGGTGCCGATGACAATGGCGATCGCCATCCACGGACCGAGCACGCGCGGCAAATGAGTTGTGGGTGCGTTCATGGCGAACAGTTTACTGGGGACTCGCGAAGAATGCCCGCAATTTCCGCGGCGACGGACCGATTCACGCGGTGTCGAAACCGGCGGAGTTCATTCAAACGTCCATTGGAACCAGGATGGCGGCGAGCGGATCGCGAGAGCTGAAGCGCGAATGGACTGGGATCGCGCGGCGAAAGAAAAAAGACAAAATGAAATTATTTCAGCAACAACGAACTTGCAATTCGTACATGTGAGGTTAGGATACGGCGGTTGTTTGTGGTCGCATTCACAGGAAGGGAAAGGAAGCGCGGCCCGGGAAGGGGCTGAGCATGGATCCCGAGTGGATGCGGGTTCTGAGTCCTAGTGGAGGCAAATGAGTTTATGAGCGAATCTGAACAGCGGACCGGTGTCCTTCCAAGCGCACCAGTTTCCGGCCCGCTCGGCGGCGATGACGACGAACCTCCTAGTAAATCGCGCCGCCATCCTCTCTGGCAGGATGTGCCCGACTCGAAATGGGACGACTGGCACTGGCAATCGCAAAACGCGGTCCGGTCTGTCCGTCAACTCCGGGAGCTTCTCCCCTTCGCGCCCGACGAACTTGAAATCATGGGCCGCTTGGAGGGCGAGTATAAGCTGGCGATTCCTCCCTACTACTTCTCGCTCATCGACCGGGATGATCCCAACGATCCCATCCGGCTTCAGTCGGTGACGTCGCCGCGCGAGGCCGAGAATCCTTCGGGCTTCGAACTCGAAGACCCGCTCGAGGAAGACAAGGACTCGCCGGTGCCCGGCCTGACTCATCGTTATCCTGATCGGGCTCTGCTCGTCACCACCCACGTCTGCACCATGTATTGCCGCTTCTGCACGCGCAAGCGCGCCACCATGGTCCGCGGCGGCTGGGACGCGGTCAACCACAACGACGAGCGCATGATCGCTTACATCCGGGCCCATCCGGAAATTCGCGATGTGATCGTCTCGGGCGGCGATCCGCTCACCCTGCCGACCGCCAAGCTGAAGTTCTTCCTGGACAGCTTGAAGGCGATTCCGCATGTGGACATCGTACGCATCGGCACGCGCGTGCCGGTCACGTTGCCGCAGCGGTTGTACGACCGGAAGCTGGTCAAGCTGCTGGCCGAAGCCGAAAAAGTGTGGATTCAGACCCACTTCAACCATCCGCGGGAGATCACTCCCGAGGCGGAGCGCGTCTGCAAGTCGCTGCTTCGCGCCGGCATGCCGGTGAATAACCACATCGTCTTGCTCAAGGGCGTAAACGACGACCTGGAGACGATGCGCGAGTTGTGCCGGTCGCTGCTGCGGATCAAGGTCCGGCCGTATTACTTGTTCCATTGCGACCCGGTCATCGGGGCGGGGCACTTCCGCACATCCGTCTGGAAGGGCCTGGAGCTCATGGAAGGGTTGCGCGGGCACATGTCCGGTTTGGGCATTCCCACTTATGTGGTGGACAGCCCGCACGGCGGCGGGAAGATTCCGCTCATGCCGAACTATCTCGTCTCGGCTTCCGATGACGCGGTGATCCTCCGCAACTTCGAAGGCATGCTGGTTCGTTATCAGGCCGAAGACAAACCGCTGACGGTCAAGAAGACGCAGACCCGCGGCGTGAGTTCGCTGTTGCAGGGCACCGAGTCAGCAATTATACCGGCGAAAAACGAGCGCATGGACCGGCGGAAACTGACGGTCGTGGCCGAAAAGGACCACGCGGAAAGCTGTTGTGACGGACCGCGGCTAGAAACCAAGCCGCTCAATGGCAACAGCCTCCGCCACAATGGACACACGAAACGGAATGGACATCCCAAGCGCCTGATTCCCTTGCGATTGGCCAAGGACAGAGTTTCGGGATGAAGATCGGCATCACGTACGATTTGCGGGGAGAGACTCCCATTCCGGCCGGAGCGCCGGACGATCTATATGAGGAGTTTGACGAGCCGGTGACCGTGGCCGCCATCGTGCAGGTGCTGCGCGGCCTCGGTCACGAGCCGGTCGAGCTGGGCAACGGCCCGGAAATGATCCAAAAGGTCCTCATCGACCGGCCCGATTTCGTTTTCAATTTTGCCGAAGGGCACGGCGTGGGCCGCTCGCGCGAGGCGCGCGTGCCAGCCTTTCTCGAAATGCTCGGGATTCCCTACACCGGTTCCGACCCGGCCACGCTTGGTGTCTGCCTCGACAAGGATTGGACCCGGCGTCTCGTTCAGTCGATCGGCATCCACGTGCCGGAAGCGATCACCGTCGACTTGGGCCGTGACGCCGAACCCGATACTGCGTTGCTCGCGGAAGTTCTGGCGCATTCGGAGCTGCCGGTGCCGCTTATAGCCAAACCGACGTGCGAGGGTTCCAGCAAGGGAATTCTCAGCAAATGCGTGATTGAGAAGGCCGAGCAGTTCGCGCCGGTGGTGCTCGATTTGTGGCGGGCCTATCGCCAACCGGTGCTGGTCGAAGAATTTATCGTGGGCGACGAACTGACGGTGGGCGTGGTGGGAAACGATCCGCCGGAAGTGCTGGGCATCATGCGGATGATCCCGCGGCAGCCAAACCCGCGCTTTATTTATGGCCTGGAATCGAAGCGCGATTACAAGCGGTTGATCGACTACGAATGCCCGGCCCGGATCGACCAGCCGGAATCGGCTGCGGTGGAAGAGGCCGCGTTGCAGGCTTTCGACATTCTGGGTTGTCGCGATGTAGCCCGGGTCGACTTTCGACTTCGCGAAGGCGTGCCTTATTTCCTGGAAATCAATCCGCTGCCGGGCCTCAACCCCAATTCCGGCGACTTGGTCTACCTCGCCAATTTCCTGGGAATCAGCCACGCGCAACTGATCGAAAGGATTCTCAAGGCCGCCATGGATCGCCAATTCTGACAAGAGGCTCTCCATGC
>JBGQCZ010000248.1:0-7355 GCA_041495645.1 Gemmataceae bacterium
AACGCTCGGCACCGTGACCGAACGATTGCAGCAGATTCTACGCACGGTACGACGGGATCCGAATCGCGCCGAGATGACGCGCCTGGACCTCAATGCCTTGGTCCGGGACACGCTCCACACGTGGGAGGAAATGGCCCACGACAAGTGGAAATTGCGGCTGAGCGCCGAAGCCTCGACCGGCCCGCTTTGGGTGCAGGGCGACCTGTCGCACTTGCAACAAGCGATCGAGAATCTATTGTTCAACTCGCGCGACGCCACCTTTGAAATGCGCAGCCACCTCCGCGAGAATGCCCGCACCGATCCCGCCTTGGACGCCGAGGCCCGCAAGCAGGCCGTGTTGCTCGTGGCTGGATGGAAGGGCGAGGTGTGCCTTAGAGTAAGAGCGGAGAATGGCGCGGCTGTGCTGGAAGTCGGCGACAACGGCATCGGCATGACGGAGGAGATTCGGCAGCGCTGCACGCAAACGCACTTCAGCACCAAGCGCGACAATGCGCTGTACGAGGGCTATTCAGCCGGCATGGGTTTGGGCCTGTCGTTCGTGGCCGTCGTGCTTGACCACCACGGCGCAAAACTTGAAGTCGAATCGCAACCGTTGAAGGGCGCAACCTTCCGAATGCACTTCCCGATGTGACTTGACATACTTCGTCGGCGTTGTCCAACTCTCGTTTCTCACCTAAATCAATCGCATGTCGAATCTTCGAGTCGCTTGAACAGGAATTGGACCAATGGCGAATTTTCGCATTGCGGTGATCGGCGGGGATGGAATCGGGCCGGAGGTCATCGAGCAGGCCATTCGGGCCGCGGAAGCGGCGGTCAAGTCGGACGCTGCCGGCATCGAATGGAACCGATTGCCTTGGAGCTCCGCGTTTTACAAACAGACTGGCACCATGATGCCGGCCGACGGTTGGGACCTTCTCACACGTCACGATGCGATTCTGTTCGGAGCGATCGGCGCGCCCGATGTCCCGGACCATGTCCCGGTACATAATCTGTTGCTTCCGATGCGCCGGCGCTTCGATCAGTACGTGAATTACCGGCCGGCGTACCTCTTCGATGGCGTGCCAAGCCCGTTGCGAGACAAGGCGCCGGGCTCAATCGACATGGTGGTCTATCGTGAAAACACCGAAGGCGAATACGCGCCGGTCGGCGGACGGGTCTACCAGGGCACCGGCGACGAAGTGGCGGTGCAAACGGCGGTGTTCACTCGCCGTGGCTGCGAGCGAATCATGCGGGCCGCGTTCGAAGGCGCTCGCAAACGCCGCAAGAAAGTGACGAGCATCACCAAGTCCAACGCGCTGGTTCATGGAATGGTGTTGTGGGACGAGGCCTTCGCAGCGGTGCGGAAGGACTATCCCGACGTTCAATCGAACTTCCTGCTGGTGGACGCGGCAGCGATGGACTTCGTACGCAAACCCGAGGCATTCGACGTGGTCGTGGCCAGCAATCTTTTTGGAGATATCTTAACGGACCTCAGCGCGATCATCACCGGCAGCATGGGGCTGGCAGCCAGCGCCAACATCAACCCGGAAATGCGGTTTCCGAGCCTGTTCGAGCCAGTGCATGGTTCGGCGCCCGATATTGCGGGCAAGGGGATTGCCAACCCGCTGGCGGCGATTCTCAGCGCTGGGTTGATGCTCGATCATCTGGGATTGGCGAGAAGCGCGGCCGCGCTGCGGAATGCCGTGGCGAAGGTATTGAAGGAACGCAAGGCGATGCCGCCGGATCTGGGCGGCGGTGCGAAGACCATTGAGGTGACGGACGCCGTGCTCGCCGTGTTGCGAGGCTGATCGGATCTGCACTGGCACGCGCTCACTTCCGATTGATTTCAATCGTGGGCAGCGTGTTGTCGCCTTTTTGCACCGTGATTTTCTGTGCCAGCGTGAACTGTTCGCCGCCGTGTTGCTTGTCGTCCATGGGAGGCATCACGCGGATGGCATACGTACCTTCCGGCGCGCCCGATTTCCGTCTGTTGGTGCTTCCCTCGATCGTGTAAACATCGATCTCACCGCTCGAATCGCTCAACCCCATCACGGAGAAATCCGGCATGTTGGTGTCCGGGATCAACCGGATCATGACGAATTCCACTGGAGCGCCGCCTCGTGTCGCGCGACCCTTGACCGAATTAAGCGGCGGCATCTTGCTGCTGCGGCAACCTGCCGCAAACAGAACAATCAGTCCGATCGAGGCAAGTCGGCGAAGCATGAGGCGAATCTCCCGAGACCCGACACGATCAAGGGACAAGCCGACGAGGTATTCCCCCGCTCTACTTGTCCCTTGCCGCGAATAGCGTCGGTCACCAATCTCTGCCGAGCAAATTGCCGTCGCGGGGATCGTTGACGGCCTCCCAGGTCGCGGCGGAGATGCTGCCGCTCACGTAGCGAACGGCGCCGTCGCCTAACGCGACATTCATGCCGCCGGGATGTTGCGATTGCGGCCGGGTTGGGTCGCAGTTCAGCATGAAGTTGGGTTGCACTTGGAACATTGGCGAAGGCGGAAAACCAGTAGTGCCGTTCTTGAACGGGCCTAGATTGTAACCCGGACGCCAGATGCTGTTGGCATCAGCCCACAGGCTGCCCCATAGAAGAGACGGGGTTCCACTTGAGCCGCACGTTCCAAACATCTCAGCGAAGAAAATCGTATACGACAGGCCGTCGGTGACGGTGAGGAACGTGTTTCGACCGATCGTGTCGCCAGCGTTCGGATTGCCAAACACGTAGTTGTTGCCGCCGAAATTGCTGATGCCCCAATTGTTGGCACCGCCATACGTCGTGATACAATAGCCGCGGTTGTTGGAAGTGTCCACCGGGCAAAGAAAAACCGAGAGAACTTTGTCGTATTGGCCCCCGGCATAGCTCGACGTCGAAAGCACCCGATACAGCGTGTCCTGTTCCACGAACGGCAACAGGAACTGAAACATGGTGTAGTTGTGGCTCCCGTACACCCCCGTCGACGGCGTGAAACAGCCGGCGATTGACGGATCGGCGCAGGGCGCGCTCAGGGACGGCAGCTTCCCGAAGGTTTCGTGGCAATTGTGCACCGCCAGCACCAATTGCTTCATGTTGTTGCCGCACTTCGTTCGTGCCGCTGCCTCGCGAACTTTTTGCACTGCTGGCAGCAACAGACCAATCAAAACCCCGATAATCGCGATGACTACGAGCAGCTCAATCAGGGTAAACCCCGACTGGCCGCTTCCGCGAAATCGACCAGAAGAATACATCACACGCCGCCTTTTTAAGATGGAAATGACGAAACCCGACCAAATCGCAGGAAACACGACTAGATCGGTGATAAATGACCACCCTCGATCATAGAATGCACCCTTACATCGTGTCAATCGAATTACGCTGAAGATCGCGTTGAGGATCGTCGGCCGTTGGCGCCCACCGCCCTTTCGGCCGGATTTCGGCATCGGGAGAATATCTCTCAAGTTCGACGAAAAGGAACTCACTATTTAACCCCAAAGCCGCGTTTTAAGACTGAACGTGACGGAAGCTCGCGTTTTGCCAGGTAGATCGCCCCAGAAAATGCCGTCCTGAGACGGCGAATTGATCCGCTGTGACCAGCCAACAAGGGACTGAGCTGACCGTTACCTTTGGCTCTTACTGCTTCTTCCGAACCGGAATCAGAGCCAGCGAAGTCTGCACGGCGTAATTGCAGGTGCAACCCGAACTTGCTTCCGGGGCCAGCACTAAACCGCCAGCGGGAATTAGGTTGATCCAACAGCCCGGGCGGGTCTCGGTCGTGATCGGTTTGGCCGCGCCTTCTTCGAGGCTGTAGGTGTTGGCGGTGTCGTTGCGGAAGAAAAAGCACGAGGCCGACGCCGAGAGCGTTCCGCAGCCGCGCCTTTGATTCTTCACCCACGGCCATTTCCACTCGATCGGTTGGCCGGTTTTCAAATCGTACGAATACGGTTCGCAAAAAACCTTGCCGCTCACGATGGCCGGGTGCCGTTCCTGCTCGCCGTGCTCGCCGTTAATCGGACATTGCTGGTCCTGGCTGCGCGACCAGAGCGGTTCGCCGGTCTTGGCGTCGAAGGCGTTGATGTCGTACCAGAGCGTGGCCTTGGCCTTGCCGACTTGCTTGTTGAACGAACCAACGATCAAAAGCACGTCCGACGAATAAGATCCGAAGATCGCGTGCTGAATCCCCGAGAAGGGCTTGCCCGCTTTGCGCCACAATTCGTGGCCCGTCTTCAAATCCAACGCGACGAGAGTTGATCCATCTGCCAGCAACGTCGCCAACTTGGCTTGGCCCGACGCGGCCTTGAGAGTGGCTTCATTGGCACTCTCGATGAAGTAGATGCGTCCGCCGCCGATAGTCAGCGTCGGATTCACGATCAAACCGGCTTTCGAGCGGTAAACCCAGGTTGGCTTGTTGCCCTTCGCGTCGTAAGCGAACAGGAAATCGCTGCCGACCGCCGGGGCGAAATCCCAGTGCGTGATGGTCACGGTATTGTTGTGGCTCTGCTGCCGGCGGATCGAGCCGGCCTTTGCCCCGCTGCCGATGAGCATGCCATCGACGGTTGCCAGGTAGTCCCATTCGTACTTGCCGGAATTCTCGGCCGGCAATGAAAACGTCTTTGTGGTCTTACCGTCGGCGGGATTCAGAGCGAGGCACTTATCGGCAGCGGCGACGTACAGATAGTCGTTTGAAATCGCCAGGTAACTGCTGTCCCGGAAGGCGATCACGCGCCGCGAGTCGGGAATTTCTCGCTCCCAGAGGATTGTGCCGTTGTAGGCATCGACGCCGGTGACGCGATCCTCACCGGGCACGATCAAGCGGCCGTTCTTGTAGAGCGGAGGAACGGTGCGATGGTGCCGGTCGATCAACCCGCGCGGCCCCGGCCGGCCCCACCATTGCAGACGTTGTTCCTGATCGCCCACGAGCGTATCGTTGCTGCAAGCGGTGTTGGCGGGATCGGCGTACATGTGCGTCCATTCGCCGGCGCCAGCTAACGGGCCGCGACGTTCGATGCTGTTCTCGTCGAACCCAAAGACCGCCAATCCGCCGTTGGGCCGCAATACGCGAAGTACATCGGGCTTTGCCGTGGATGCGCCATCCGCCACGACCAGATTAAAGATCATGTCGCCGTACGGAAGGTTGTTCAACGAGCCATGCTGTATGAACACGCGTCCCGATCCAAGACTAGGAATTGACTTGCGAAGCTCTGCAATTTTCTCCAAATCCGGCTCGCGAACGACAATTTGGCACCAAAGATAGAACTTGGCGAAATCGGACAGGAAATCGGGCGATGGCGAAAGTAATAGGCAATAGCCCTGGTCTAGCGGTTGGTGCTGGCGAATGAACTCGACCTTCGGCGAAGCCTCCGGTTCTCCGATGGACGTCTTGACTTCTTTATATTTGGGGTTCATTCCATCCGGCGTAAAGCAATGAATCGCTCCCTTATCTGTGCTCGCAAACAATCGCCCGCGCACCACCGCCAGCGAATGGGCCTTTCCCTCAACTTTCGCCGACCAAATCTCCTTGCCGGTAGCGTCAAAGGCCGCGATCTTCCCATCTCCGCCGCCAATTCTCCTGTCTCCTGCCCGGATGAACGCGAATGGGTATTCCTTCGGTAGCGAACTCGCTTCTTTCTTGGGCTGCTTGTCGTTGGCTTGCAATTCGGCCGCGAACGCACCGGCCGGATTGCGGCCGGTCGAAATCATGAGCTTGCCAAAGACTCGCTCCTGATACCCCTGCGCCGTGATCTTCAACGTCTGGTTATTCAAGACCTCGCCCGTGCGAACACTTAGCGTGACTTGATAAACGCCCTGGCTCGGAAAAATCCCGGCACACGCATAGGCCTTTTCGCCTTCGACCAACACATCGGTGCGGACGGGCCAGGCGCTGATGAGGCGATTGTTGCCGGGGATCATGCGATCTTCGGGAGCAATGCGCCGCTTCCACACCAATTTGCCATCCTTGGATTGCAGCGCGTAGACGTGCCCGTCATCGGAGCCGAAGAGAACCAACTCGCCCGCGACGGTTGGCGCGAAGCGCACCGGGCCTTCGGTGTAGAACGCCCATTTCTCTTGGCCCGTGTCGGCGTCGAGGCAATAGACCTTGTCGTCAGCCGAGGAGCCAAAGTAAATTCGATCGCCGGCCCCTACGACGTGAAACGCATGATCGAAGGTAACGCGCTCGGGCAGGTCGTATTTGTTGTGGTAGTAATCGTTCTTCGCCTCGGGCGGCCAGGCCGGGTTGGGGGCATGACTGGCCTTGTAGGTCCAGGCCAGCTTCAAGCGGAACTTGAGATCTTGCTTGCTCACGCCGGTGCGGCGATTGTCGTGCTGGTATGTCGGCCAATCCGAGTTTTCGATGGGCGAATTCTGAGCGTGAACAGAAGCGGCCACCAGCAGCACGAACGACAAAGTCAGGAACCGTGACATAAGAACCTCCCGAAACAATCGCCAAGGTCCAGATAGCGAAAAGCGTGTGACGGGGCGAGTTCGATTGGTCACTCGCGGTGGAAACAGTCGATCCCCGATCCCAGCTTTATCCAACTCTTGGTCTTCCGCCGCGGCGCCGTTTGGCGGACCGAGCACAACCGGCAACCAAACTAAATCAAACTTTTCGCCCTGCGCGCTCATTCGCGTGATTCGCCCCAACTCCTTGAATTGACCCAACTTGTCGTCTCCCCGCCGCGCCTTCGAAAACTTTGTGCGGAAAGAGGTGGTCGTCGTCGTGTGGCGGGTTTGGTGGTGAGTTGGGGAGTGAGTTTGGCAGTGGTTGTCCGAGTGGTTGTGGCGGCGTCCCGCCGGACCCGGCCGAATATCAGATTTCAGAATTGACGCGAACATGACCTATCCCTCACAAACCAACGTGCGCGGCGCGAACCTTGGGGCGACTTCGGCCGCTTGATCATTATAGGGTACAGAAGTATATTGGCGCGAAAACCGCCTAACC
Organism: Gemmataceae bacterium; assembly: GCA_041495645.1. Taxonomy (GTDB): domain Bacteria; phylum Planctomycetota; class Planctomycetia; order Gemmatales; family Gemmataceae; genus JBGQCZ01. The sequence goes on from JBGQCZ010000248.1 coordinate 6,907, forward strand.
TAACCGTCCATCGTTGAGCAGGCCGTAGCCGCAGGCCGTAGCCGCAGGCCGTAGCCTGCGCGTTAGCCGCGAGGAGAGTTTATCGTCATTTTCGGGCCGGTCACGGCCCGCGCAGACTAAAGCCTGCGGCTACATTTTTCAAATACAGCGCAAGCTGCTTTCGAGTGGTGAACGGTTACAAAACCGCGATCGTTTCTGCGCCTCGGCTTGGATTGTCAGCGTGTTGGGTTCGTTGTAATAAAGTTCAAGACGGGCAGCGGCGGCCCCCCCGCAGCAACAAGATGATCAAGCGCATTCAGCGAAAATCGCAACGAACCGCCAAAGAGACGGCCAAGCTGCGCGCCGACCGCGAACGTTACCAGCGCGACCAGCCGACGCCCGGGTAGTGGGTCAGTCTGCCCGCGCAGCAGCCCGGCTGCTTTGAAGGCCTTGCCCACATTGAGGGATCT
>JBGQCZ010000249.1:0-7315 GCA_041495645.1 Gemmataceae bacterium
CGGTCCGCTTGTCGATGATGATGATCTTGTTGTGAGCGATGGCGTGGTGGGCGTCGATGTGCGGCATCAGGCCGTTCTGTTCGAGCAACTTCAATTCGGAGAAAGTCTCTTTTTCATTGGCACGGTCGAGCAGGATGGTGACGCGCACTCCGCGTTGCCTGGCCTCGATCAGGGCCTTGGCGATGTCCGGGCAGGTGAACGAATAAGCCTGCACGAGAATCTCGCGGCGGGCGCGCTTCAACTCCGCCACGATCGCCTGCATGCAGCCGCCCTTGGGCGAAAAGTGAAAGCTCATGCTCGGCATCCAGCCAAACTTGCGGTACACGGCCCGCAGCAGGAAGACGAGCGTCAACGCCCCGCTAAAGCCGGTTCCCACCAGCAACCATTCGAGCATGGCATCCCCCATTTTGACTCGCGCAGGGTGGGGACCATAGCAAGTGGCCCGGCCGACGCAAGAGGACTTGATTACCCCTCGGCGCGCAAAATGCGATTAGTGACCCGATCAACTGGACCATATCATTTTGTGACATAGTTAGTTATGACAATCGCGCCAATTCCGCATCGTCGAAGAAATGAGCTGTTTTCGTGTGCCGGCAAGGTGTCATTTTCAGCTCGTTACTTGACTTGGCGCTAGCGCGGCGTTTACGCTGTTAGGCGCCGTTGGTTCGGCCGGTTAGCGGAATGGGTTTGTTTCGTCGGATTCTCGCAACGGGCCGTTTCACAGGACGAATAACCCGGCATCAGCGACCAGATCTCCCTGGAGTCTGCCTCATGACGATGTCGCTTTCGCCTCGCGCCTCGGTCGTTCGCTTGGCCGCGGTTTTTGCGGCACTCGCGTTCGGTCATTTCGCGCTTTCGCAACAACCTCCGAAAGAAAAACCTCCGCTTGGCGATGAGCCTTTGCTGTTCGACGTGCAAGCGAAGGTGCTGCAAAAGAGCGGGCTGCGCTGGTGGGCATTCGCGCTGTCGTCCGATGGCAAAACGCTGGTGTCGTGCGCCGGGCAATCCGGCGAACCGGGCGAGATTCACATTTGGGATCTGGCCAAGGGCCAGATTCGCGCCACGATCAAGCACACCGCCGGCGTTCGCCATGTTGCGATCGCGCCCGATAATAAAACGCTGGCAGCAGGCTGCTTCGATAATTCACTGCGCCTTTACGATTTGGAATCACTGCAACTCAAGGCAATCGGCAACGGCCATACCGGTGCGATCAACAGCGTGGCGTTCACGCCCGATGGCAAGACGTTGATCACCGGCGGTCTCGACAACAACCTGAAGGTGTGGATGGTTCCGACTTTCAAAGCGGACCAGGAAAAGTCCATCGAGTTCAAGCCGTTCGCTTCGTTGCAAGAACACAACAATTGGGTGTTGTCGGTCGCGGTGTCGAAGGATGCCAAGACGATTGTCTCCGGCGGCAATGACAATATTGCCCGCATTTGGGACATGCCGAAGCCGGCGGCGGACGGCAAGTTGGTGGAGGTCAAGAAATCGCGGCGGGTGTTGAGCGGGCATTCGCGGCCGGTCGAGACAGTGGCGATTTCGCACGACGGCTCGATGATCGCCACCGGAAGCTGGGACGGCGAAGCGCGAGTTTGGGATTCCGTGTCGGGAGAGGAAAAGCGGCGCGTGAATTCCACCGGCTTCGGTGTGCTCAGCGTGGCATTCAGCCCCGACGGCAAGGAATTGACCGTCGGCTCGGGGAATTCCGGGAATCCGGGTCAAGTCCGCCGTGTCGACTTGAGCGGCGATGGCAATCCCGAGCAATATCTCGGCGGCCATGCCAACGCCGTTTGGTGCGTGGGTTATTCGCCTGACAGCAAGACTCTGATTAGTCTAAGTGAAGACCGATCGATTATTGTTCACTCGGTTACGGAACCGAAACCGCAGCGGCAATTGAAGCCGGCCGCTAATTCGGCCGATGCGCCGCAGATCGTGCTGGCCGCGGCCTGGTCGCCGGACGGGACCAAACTGGCAGTCGCGGGCGAAAACAAAGGCATTGTCATTCACGACGTTGCGGGCAAGAAGACACGCTCGTGGATGGCGCACGACGACGTGGTGTCGGCGCTGGCCTGGTCGCCGGACGGCAAGACATTGGCGAGCGCTTCCTACGACGGCACGGTCAAGATTTGGAATGTCGCGAATTCCAGTGCGGAGAATGCCAAGCCTCCGTTTTTGACGCTCAAGGGACACACGAACTGGGTGTTCGCATTGGCGATCAGCCCGGGCGGCACGAAACTGGCCAGTGCCGGCTACGACAAGTCGATTCGCATTTGGGACTTATCGAAGATGAGCGAGGCCTGGCAGGTCCGCCGCGTGCCCCGTGGGCCTGTCATCGTGGTGCAGAACGCCGATTTGCCGGTCACCGTAATCCAGGGCCAAGGCAAGGGCCATCCCGACGGGCACAGCGCCGGCGTGCGTTCGATGGTATTCACGCCCGACGGCCAAACTCTCATTAGCGCGGGCGCCGATCGCATCATTCGTTTTTGGGATGCGGCGAATGGGAAGCCGCGCGGCGAAGCGAGCGGGCATAAGAGCGCCGTTCGCGCGATCGCGCTGGCGCCCGATGGGACGACGCTCGCTTCCGGCAGCGAGGACATGCTCGTCAAGTTGTGGACCCTGAAGCGCGAACCAAGCGGGAAATACGCGGCAACGGAGACAATTGAACTGAAGGGCCATCAGGATCTGGTTTCATCGCTGGCATTTTCGCCGAGGGGCCGCACGTTGGCCGTCGGTCTGTGGAACGGTTTAATCCATTTGTGGGACCCGGAACTCGGCCGGCAGCGCACGGTTCTTGGGGGCCACTCGGACGCCGTCTCGGTCGTGAAGTTCTCCCCGGACGGACGGCAATTGGCCTCCGGAAGTTACGACAAGACCGTTCGCATTTGGCCGGCGGGCCAACTGCCGCAGGCGGCGATGGTGGAATATTTGAAGCATCCCGCCGCGGTCAGCGCCGTCGCCTTGTCGCCGGATGGGAAATGGACCGTCACCGGCGATCAGAAGGGAACGCTTCGGATTTTCGAGCGCGGCATCGGCACGGTCATGCAGCTCGAGATTCCGGGTGTCCACGCGGGCGGCGTTACGGGCCTGGCTTGGTCGCCCGATTCCAAATCGTTTGTCTCGGTCGGCCGCGACAAGAGCGCCCGCGCCTGGAGCGCAGCCGGCGGGAAGCAGCGCGAACTTCCGGGTCACACCGACGAACTGCTTTGCGTCGCTTGGTCGCAAGACGGCAAGTTCATTGCCAGCGCCGGCAAAGACAAGATCGTCGCGATTTGGGATGCGAAGACCGGGCAGAACGTGAAGAAACTGCCGGGGCATACTGGTTCAATTCAGGCCCTAGGCTTTTCGCCCGACGGCAAGCTGTTGGCCAGCGCCGGGGCCGATAAGACCTTCCGCGTTTGGGACACGCAATCCTGGACCGCGAAGCATCAGTCGTTTGCCGGCGCCACCAACGGCGAATACATCGCTCTGGCCTTCAGCCCTGACAGCAAAACGCTCGCTCTCGCCCACAACCAGGAACAGATCATCACGCCCGACGGCCAACTTGAGCAGCAGCAATTCCGCAGCGTGATGCTGGTCGACCCGGCCAACGGGCAAGCGAAACCGGCGTCGCAAAACTTCTTTTTCCACAGCGATTGGGTGACGGGCGTGGCTTTTTCCGCCGACGGGCAAAGCCTCATCACTACCAGCCGCGACATGTTCGTGCGTGTGTGGTCGATCAACAACAATCAAGTCCTGCGCCAATTCCGTGGGCATGATGCGGGCATCACGGCGCTCGCGGTAGACCCGATCAACAACGTCATGGCCACCGCGGGCGACGATCGCGCGGCCCGGCTTTGGCCTGCGGCGTTTCGCCGCGAGTCGCCGCGAGCCACGATCGCCGGGCACACCGGGCAGCAGGTGTGGTTCGCGGAGTTTTCAAAAGATGGTTCGATGCTCGCCACCGGCGGCGATGACAAGATCGTTCGTATCCGCACGGGAATTGCCGGCATCCCGGCAATGCAATTCGCCCCTCCGTTCCGAGCCGCGTTCAGTGTCGCCGTCTCGCCCGACGGCAAGCTCATGGCCACGGGGCACGACGACGGCAAGATCGAGATTTGGAACGCGGCCGACGGGAAGAGAATCAAAGCGTTGACGGGCAACAAAGGCCGCGTTTGGACCGTTGCATTTCTGCCCGACAACAAACGGCTCATTTCGGCCGGCGGGATTCCCGAACCGCGAAACCAGCCGGGCGAAGTCAAGGTGTGGAATGTCGAGGATGGCAAGGTCGTTCGCGAATTCCCGAGCCATCCCGACATGGTTTACGGAGCGGCTGTCAGCACGGATGGCAAGATGCTCGCCACCGCCGGCCGCGATAAGTCTGTGCGGCTTTGGGATATCGATTCTGGTGTTCTCAAGCACACTCTGAATGGGCACACGGGCGGCGTGCGCACTCTCGCGTTCACTCCAGACGGGCAAACTCTGGCCAGCAGCAGCAATGAGGACGCCGGCATCATTTTCTGGGACGTCGCGAAAGGCGTTGAAAAGGGGCGACAGAATCTGCCCAACAATACCGGCCGCGTGAACCGGTTGCGCTATTCGCCCGACGGCAAGAAACTGGCTGTGGTGGCTGCGACGCCCATGCAGAACTCCCGGCAGGTCTTTCGCGGCGATGTGGCGGTCGCCCCGCCGTATCAGCAGCAACAACTGCCGGAAACGGGCATGTTGTTTCTTTACAACGTGGCGGATTTCAAGCTTCTCGGTCAGTCGGGCAACGGCAGCCGCATGCTCGATGTGGCGTTCTCACCCGACGGCAGCACGATCGCCACCAGTGGCGGAGTGATGCAGGAATATGGCGTGGTAGCGCTGTGGCAGGGCGCGGATGGACGATCCATCGGCGAGATTCGTGGTCCAAAGCGCTGGCTCGAGTGCGTGACCTGGCTGAACGACGGACGGGTCATCGGCGCCGGCGGGACCGGCGGCGACCGGCCCGGCGAATTGTGGGCGTGGGACACCGCCAGCTTGCGCCCCACTCAGGAGTTGAAGGGCCACACTAGCCATGTCTCCTGCGGCGCGTTCTCGCCGGATGGCGGCATGCTGGCAACTGGCAGCGGCGACAAGACGGTAATCCTTTGGAATCTGGCGGCCGGGAAGAAGTCCGGCAAAGTCGATCAGCGGATCTTGAAGCACGATCACCAACTGCGCGCCGTTCGCTTCAGCCCAGACGGCAAGCTGCTGGTCAGCAGCGACGAAGGCGGTTATGTGAAATTCTGGAACCCAATCACCGGGGAGAATGTCAAGACGTTCCAGGCGCATTCAATTTCGGTTTATGGCCTCACGTTTTCACCCGACGGCGCGACGTTGGCCACTGCGGCGGGGAATTGGAAAGCGAAGGCCAAAGGTGAGGTAAAGTTCTGGAACGCGATTACTGGTCAACCGGCCGGTGAATTGCCGCAGCACCCGAGCGAGGTTTGGGCCACGGCCTTCTCGCCAGACGGAAAACTTGTGGCCACAGCGAGTGGCGACGCTCAAGTTCGCGTCTATGAGTTGGCGAGCAAGAAGCTGGTTCGCACACTGACGTCGCCGACCGGGCTGCGAACGGTGGCCTGGTCGCCCGACGGCGCGACTCTGGCCGCTGGCAACGGCACCGACAACGACCCGACAGCCCGCCTTTGGGATACAACCAATTGGATGGAGCGGGCCACGCTGCAAGGCCATACCGCGATGATCTTTACTGTCCGGTTCTCGCCCGATAGCAAGACGTTGGCGACCGCGAGCAAGGATGGGACCGTCAAGATGTGGGACGTTATTCCGCCGCCCAAGCCGGCGGTGGCGAGCAAATGAGCGAAACCAAGCTGTGCGCGGCGTTGCGGGTTCCGCAGAGCCGCAGGATGGAGGTTCATTCATGAAGCGATTTCTGGTCGGTCTATCTTTGGTCGGTGCGGTCTTGATTGCCGCGCCCGGTCGGGCCGACGACAAGCCTGACCCCGCGGGTACTGACAAACAACTCGATGCCGCGTTGAAGAGGCGAATCGACAATCCGTACATCTTTAACTTCTCCGTCAAATGGACGCCGACGGCCGATCCCGCCGCGTTGGCGAAGCGGATCGATCATCACATTAATGCGCGACTCAAGGAGGCTGGCGCTGCCGCCTCACCCAAGGCCGACGACGCGGAGTTCCTCCGCCGCGTCTACCTCGACCTGGTCGGCCGCATTCCGCTCACGAGCGAGGTCCACGCCTTCTGGGACGACAAATCGCTCGACAAGCGCCGCAAGCTGGTTGAGCGCTTGCTTGATTCTCCCGGCTACGTCAGTCACATAGGCGACGTGTGGCGCACGCTGTTTCTGCCCGAGGCGTCATCAAACTTCGAAATCGCGTATATGCAAATCGGCTTCGACGCATGGTTGCGAAAGAAAGCCAAGGATAACACTCCCTGGGATCAACTGGCCCGCGAACTCGTCACCGCCCCGATCGGCAACAACCGCAGCGGCCAATACGTCGATATCTACAGCGGACGCGAAAACCCCACCGCTTATTTTCAGGCCAAGGAAGGCAAGCCGGAAAACGTGGCCGCCGCGACGGCCCGCATCTTCCTCGGCATTCACATCGAGTGCGCCCAGTGCCACGATCATCCGTTCGCTCGCTGGAGCCGCGAGCAGTTTTGGAACACCGCCGCCTTTTTCGCCGGCATCGAACGCCCGCAACCGAACTTCTATGCGCCGCTTCGCGAAGTGGCCGACCGCCGCGAAATCGCCATCCCCAATTCCGACAAGGTCGTGCAGGCCGCTTTTCTGAACTCGAAAGAGCCGCGCTGGAAGTTCCAGACCAGTTCTCGCGTCACCTTTGCCGAGTGGATGACCGCCGACGATAATCCTTTTTTCGCCCGCACGGCCGTCAATCGCATCTGGGCCCAAATGTTCGGCGTCGGCATCGTCGATCCGCCGGACGATTTCAACGAGGAAAACAAGCCCAGCCATCCGGAATTGCTCGACGACTTGGCCAAGGCCTTCATCGCCGCGAAGTACGACGTGAAGCTCCTGATCCGGGCCATCGCCGCGAGCGAGACGTATCAACGATCGAGCGCTCAGACCGATCAAACCGCGAGCGATCCGCGCTTGTTTGCGCGAATGACGGTGAAGGCCATGACCGGCGAGCAACTGTTCGACAGCTTGTCGACGGCGATCAGCTACCGTGATCCATTCCCGCGCAACCAGCCGGCGATCTTCTATGGCGGTAATTCACCGCGAGCCGAGTTCCTGTCGAAATTCGCGGCCGGCAACAAGCCAACCGAAGCACAAACTTCGATTCTCCAGGCACTGACGCTGATGAACAGCAAG
>JBGQCZ010000250.1:0-7275 GCA_041495645.1 Gemmataceae bacterium
CCCGGCTGCTGGCAGTTTGGACTCACTGCCGAACTCAGCGAACTCATTTTGTGGGCGGAAAGAACTCTCCAATCGGCTCGCGATCAGTTCGAGGAACTGAGCGTAACACAGGTCGCGACATGAGCAACCATCCCGTCTGCCTCGGCGTTTGCTAGTTCCTCAGGCAGTGCGATTCCGAGATGAAATCCGCGAAGATTGCTCCCGTTCTCGACCGCATGCCGGGTCCGCTTGGCGACTGTCTCACGCCGGAGACGGTCGGCGGCCGGAGATTTGGATATCAATACGATTCGGGAAGTTCGCCGCGTTGCCTCTGGGCGTGATGGGAGAGCACCACGCCATCCGGTCGGGTGTTGCCGCCGGGCGGGCGGAGGCGACTGAGGTCGGGCAAGTCGTTTGGGAAACCCATCAATTTTCGGTATAGGGCCCGATCAAATCTTGCCGCCAGGGCGATGATGCCGATCCAAGTCATGCGAAACTCGACGGAGTCCTCGCCGTTCAGGTCAAGGAGTTCCATCAGGCATGCCGCCTCGGGCGAGTCGGTTTGCAGTCGGCCATCTTCGGAAACTCGGACATGCGTTTGAGTCAGAAGCGGCAGCGGATCGGGAATCTCCGTGTCTCGCTTGATCGAGTTGCATGTCGCACAGGCGTAAAGCAAATTGTCGTAGTTCGCGGCGAGGGCAGGGCGAATTGCGGATGGATGAAAGTGGTCGATGTCAAACACGCCGCGGACGCGGCCCCACTGTTCGGGACATTCAACTGGTTCGCACCGATCCGCACTCCTACTGATTCGTCCGATAGGCCAGCGCGTGCGGTGCTGCTTTTTCGAGTGCAGCTTGCGCCCAAGGTTCGTTCGCGTGGGCCAGGCAATCGAGAATGGCTCGGCCGCGTACGGCTTGCAGGCGGTGTTTCATCAACTCCAGCGCGGTTTCAGTTCTTGGATCGACTGCCAACAGTGCCTTGCCCGCTTCTTCGAATTGGGGCGGGCCGAGCTTGCGGGCGTCCTCGTCGCTGAGAGCCAGATAATCGCGACAGAGCTTCTCGGTCGCCGCGCCCGGGAAATGCGCCAGTGCCGGGAAGATCACCATCTTGACGCGAAAGTCCGTCCAGGCCCGCGGGTTTTTCCAACGCGTGTCGATGACCGGCGCCAATCCGGGGTCGTCGCGCCAAAGAGCGAAGCGAGCGGTTTCGACGGCATTCGGGGCGCGCAGCATGATGAGCGAACGCAGCGCCATCGCGGCGTCGAAGCCGTGAAACATCCAATCCTTGTGAAGACTGCGCTTGCGAACTCGCTCTTCCAGGGCCGCGAATGCCTGTTCCGTCGAAGCTTTGGCGACAAGCAACTGTTCCGCCGCCAAAGCCCGTGCGCGAATTTGTTTTCCCGAAGCGGCCATAGCGGTCGCGGAGTCCGCCACGCTGTCCCAGTCGCCGGCGTTGCGGAGAATCGCAATCAGTTCCTCTACGGCGGGGCGCTTGGCGTCTTCCGTTCGAGGTGCAATTGTTTTTGGCGATACGGGTTCATTGGACAACTTGCCGAGCTTGCGGCCGAGCGCGATCGCGGTTGCGCGGGGATCATCGACGATGACGCCGTCGCCTGGCTTGTTGAGTGCCGCGGCGATCGCGTCGGGGAAAACCTCGCTGTGATCCTGATACAAACCGGGCGCCTTGTAACGCCGCAATTTGAGTCGCGGATCGCGCAGGATCACGCCGCCGGTTTCCGTATTGCAATAGCCCACGTGGTCCCACATGTCCATGCGCGTGAGAAGGTCGGCGATGCGGTGGTCGAGTCCGGAACGCTTGATGTCCAGGTGCATGAGGCCGGCGTGCTTGCGGTGGAGATCGAAGACCTTGACCAGCGTGGGAATGCGGCACTGATCGCCGAACCGTCCCGGGGCCCGGAACCGAAACCGCTGCAATTCCTCCCACGTAACGTCGCTCACGTCGCCGTAGGCTTCCAACAACCGGTCGAGCATGTCGTCGTGAAAGACCACCAAGACGCCGTCTTTCGTCAGGCGAATATCGAATTCGTTGCCGTCGCCGCCCAATTCGAACGTGGCCCGAAACGCTTCGAGCGTGTTTTCGTGAGCGTGCTCCGACGCGCCGCGGTGGCAAATAATGTCGGTGCCCTTGCGGCGCTCCGCGACGCGTTCATGCCGGACCTTCGCGTCAGCCCGCGTTTCCGCCGGGATCGCCGGCTGCTCGGCGGCGGCATCGTGACGGAAGATGGGGAAGAGCGACAGTGCAACGATCGGTATGACAGAGCGCATGGCAATCCCAACAGGGGCCGAGTTGACTACAAAACGGATTGTATGAATTGACGATTCCGAACATGCTGAAGCGTCAGAGGAAGCAACCTTGAACGAAGCACCACTTTGGCAGCGGTTCCAACAGTATCTCTGCCGCGTCCCGGCACTTGGACTTTGCCTGGACATCAGCCGCATGAAGTTCGAAGACGGCTATTTCGAACGCATGGCCGAGCCGATGCGGCGTGCGTTCGAAGCCATGGACGCACTCGAACGCGGAGCGATTGCCAATCCGGACGAAAACCGCATGGTGGGGCACTATTGGCTCCGCGCGCCGGAGTTGGCGCCATCGCCGGAAATTGCGGCCGAGATTCGCAAGACGGTGGCCGATGTGAAGTCGTTCGCCGCCGCCGTGCATGGCGGCGGCATACGCCCGCCTTCTGCTGCACGGTTCACGCACGTCCTGTCGATCGGCATCGGCGGCTCGGCCCTCGGGCCGATGTTTGTCGCCGATGCGCTCGGCAATCCGGCCAGCGACCGGATGACGATCGACTTCTTCGACAACACCGACCCGGATGGCATCGCCCGCACCCTCGAACGATTGGCCGGCCGGCTCGGCGAGACGCTTTGCATCGTCTGCTCCAAAGGCGGCAACACGCCAGAGACGCGAAACGGCATGTTGCTGGCGGCTGCCGCGTATCGCGACGCCGGCCTTGAGTTCGCGCGGCATGCCGTGGCGATCACCATGCCCGGCTCCAAGTTGGATCAGACCGCGGTCGAGCAAGGTTGGCTGGCCCGCTTCCCGATGTTCGACTGGATCGGCGGCCGCACCAGCGAGTTGTCGGCGGTTGGCCTTTTGCCCGCGGCGCTGCAAGGCCTGGACGTCGACGGTTTGTTGAGCGGCGCCCGCGAATGCGACGAGGCAACACGCCCGCACGACCTGTTCAAGAACCCGGCGGCGCTCATGGCCCTCATGTGGCAGCACGCCACCGGCGGCAAAGGGCAGAAGGACATGGTTGTCCTTCCCTACAAGGACCGGTTGCTGCTCTTCAGCCGCTATTTGCAACAGCTTGTCATGGAGTCGCTGGGAAAGCGGCTCGACCTGCAAAAGCGGCGCGTCGATCAGGGCCTGGCCGTTTACGGAAACAAAGGCTCCACGGACCAGCACGCTTACGTTCAGCAACTGCGCGACGGAGTCCCCAACTTTTTCGCGGTGTTTATCCGCGTTCTGGAGGCGGGCGGATCAGTGCAAGAGGTCGAGCCCGGCGTCACGGCGGGCGATTATCTGCACGGTCTCCTGCTGGGCACGCGCGCAGCCCTGTTCGACAACGACCGCGAGTCGATGACCATCACGGTTCCGCGAATCGATGCCCAATCGGTGGGCGCCCTCATCGCGCTCTTCGAGCGGACGGTGGGACTGTACGCGAGCCTCGTCGGCATTAACGCCTATCACCAACCCGGGGTCGAAGCCGGCAAGAAGGCGGCCGCATCCGTCGTGAACCTGCAAAGCAAAGTTCTGGCGGCACTTTCTGCGATGCCGCAAACTCCAGACCAAATTGCCGCGGCCGCCGGCGCTCGCGACCAGGTTGAATCTGTTTACCTTCTCCTCGAACATCTGGCAGCCAACGGGCGGGCGCGAATGGCCGATGCCGGCGATCCCAGTCGGGCAACGTTTGTTCGAAAGTGATTGAGAGTAACGGCTCGTCAAAACAAAAGAACCGCTGACTCAGATATCGGGACGACAAGACGGCTATTGAACTTTTCTTGGCTGGCGTCCGGGGCTGGGGGGTTGGATTGCGGCGATTCTTCGTCAGGTTTCCGGAAGATAAATGACCGTAGCGCCTCAGCTCAGCCGTCGGGGGCGCCTGCTGAGACGACTACGCTGGAAGCCGCAAGGGCGGCCCCGGTCGGCTGCGGCGTGTTGTTCGGCGTGGCGGAGCTTTACGATCGACGACAGCCGAACTCATCGGCATGAAGCGACACGAATTCCCGGACACTCATCGCCGGCCGCCGGTCACCCGCTCCACGCCGTCCGCCATCCGGTCATACCGACCCCGCCCGGCTCAAGCGCTCTTCGGTCTCTTCTGAGAGCGGACGGGGCGAGCGGTAGCTCGCACCGACGTGTTCAGTGCCACGGCGGCGCGAATGAGCGCCTGCAACGCCTTTTCATCAATCTTGTCGTCCTCATGGAAATCGATGGCACGCCGGGTGTTGCCTTCGAGGCTGGAGTTGAAGAGGCCCGAAGGGTCCGGAAGCGAGGCACCCTTGGCGAAGGTCATCTTCACGACATTCTTGTACGTCTCACCGGTGCAGATGATTCCCGCGTGCGACCACACCGGAACCCCTCGCATCGAGTTCGACGGCTTTTTCCATTTCACCTCCTCGACCACGTCGGGATCGGCCTGCCTGATGAAAATTCGGATCCGAGCGAGCGTCTCGCCCCTCCAATCACTCAGCTCCTTGATTCTCGCATCGATCGGCCGAGAGGGAGAGTCTCCTCCTTTTCCTTCCTCGACGCCGCTCTTCGTCTTCTTCATGGTTGTTGTCGCTCGCTTGGCACTTGAGTTTCGCTAGTCAGCATTTGATATCATCGTCAAGAAAAAACAGTTGCATCCCCTTTTTTCGTTCCGGTCGCCCCCGGCTCGTAGCGAGCGTTGTAAAGCAGCGACTCGCAGATCAGGGACCAGGGACTCAAGGCCCTTTTCACTGGCGTCCGTCGTCATAGTTTTGCCTTCAACACACGTTCGCATCTAACAAAGCTCGGCAAGTGTTTTCGTAATTCGACAGGCTTCAGTTTTTCCAGCACTTCGAATGAGCGTTTGCCCTTCTCGTAGGCGTTCTTGCAGTTCCGAGTCGCGTGTTCGAGTGCGTCCTGTACCGCGTGCCGATGACGTGTTTCCATACCGTGCAGATTGGGCAACGCGCTCTCTTGCAGGTTCGCTCCGTAGTGCTGACGCAGGGCCTCCCTGTCCGAGGCGATCCACGACTCCATGCACGTCGTCAGCAGCAGCACTTCGTCATCACCTGCGCCGGCAGGCTGGTCCCAATTGTCTCGCGCTTTCAGATGGGCCCATGTCTGTTCGATGTCGGCGACCGGATCTTCGCTATCAACAAGGAGCCCCACATAACGGGATCCCGAATTCGCGTGCGCGATCGAGAAGTCGCGGTACGCCGCTCCGCGCCCGCCACAGGCGACGATCTGCGGAAGACGCCCGGCGAATCCACATTGTTCCAGGAGCTTCCGAAATCCTTCGCGGCAGCGCGATTGCAATAGTTTCGAGTTTGGACCCTGTGCCGCACCTTCGACAAAAAGTATTGCACTCACGAACGCGTCCCTCCGATCAAGCCACGAATCCACATTTCCCCCAGGCGGTATTCTTTCAGATAGGCCTTCATCTCGGCATCGCTCTGCAACCGTTTGACCTGCGTCTTGCCTGCATGCTTTTCCATCACGACAACCGACTCGGGTTGCTCCGTCATCGCGTCAACGAGCATATCCGAGTGTGTCGTTACAATGAGCTGCGTCCGTTCCGAGGCGGCAATGAGCAAATCGGCGATCTTTGGCAGCATGTCCGGATGAAGGCCGAGTTCCGGTTCTTCAATGCACACAAGCGCCGGCGGGTCGGGGTCGCAGAGGATGGCCAACAGGCAAAGATATCGCAAGGTTCCGTCTGATAGCCGGCTGGCAGGGATGATGAAATCTCCTTCGGTCAAGAACACTTCGACGGTGCCTCCCTTTACCCGCACGTCGAAATCGTCCAAACCCTCGTACAGATCGCGCAGTCGCTCAATGATCGCCTTCTTCGTTTTTGGGTTGCCACGCAGATGATTGAGGAACAGCCCGAGATTGGAGAAATTCTCTTCGAGACGATCGCTTGGTAAATCGGCCGATTGCGGACTTCGAAAGATCGACGAGCGACCGAATGACCATTCGCGATACAACCGCACTTTGCTGTACAAATCAGCCAAGTAGGCAAGTTCAGGATACTGGTCAGGGTCTTTTCGTTGTGACAAGATCGACTCGTCTAGCGCGACATCCTCTCGCCGAAGTGGTCGTTTCCAGGCTTGCGTTTGGTCCTTCACGGCTATTGCGGGATGGCCGTTCTGAAACCGATAAAAGAAAAACGCATCGTTGTGTCCGGGGTCAGGCTCGCGATTCTCGATTACTTCGTCGAGTAATTCGAACCGCGAAGCTGTTTCTGTAAACTCGATCCGGTGCCGTAGCGAGTGGGCGGAACCCGGATAATCGAAGACTCCTTCAACTAGAGCGTGACCGTTCTTGACGCCTTTCCAGACCCATTCCTTAACACCACTCCCGCCAGTCCCTCGCATCGGCGTAGTTAGCTTTGTCGGCGTGGAACGGAGGAGCCCGATCGCTTCCAAAAGGTTTGACTTGCCCGAGCCGTTAGGACCAATCAACACGTTGAGAGGCTGCATGACCAGCGGCGGCGTGTCGGGGCCAAACGACAACACACCACGGAACGTGAGTTCGTGAATCAGCATGGAATGATCTCCGTGCGGGAAGGTGAATGTGATTACGGAAATCGTCCCGAAGCGCAAAAGCCTTCAACGTCAGGGGACGGGGTATGACCCAGGCCAGAGCCACAGAAGCGTCGAGGACGTACTTCATTCGTCGTCCAGGAGTTCAGCAAAGGTGGCGTCGTCAATGACGCCCTTTGTGCGTCGAATCCTCTCCGTAATCTGAAACGCTCTCTCACGAACGCGGCGCGCAACCTCAGGGTCCAGGGACTTGCCGTGGAAGGCATGCTGGAGGACCGCTTCAACGTCTTCGTCAACGATGGTTTGGATGTCGGTGCTCATACAGTCATTATCGGTTCGGGGAAAGGGTGATTCAAGGTCGGTTCTAGCCGGTTTCACGACGTCGCTCAAGCGCTCTTTGGTCTCTTCGGAGAGCGGACGGGGCGAGCGATGCCGCTTACATTCGTTCGCCGGGCATTTGGCTGGCTTGCTTCACCGAAGCGGCGTGCTGAGCTTCGTCGAGCGGGTCTTCCTCGTGGTTGTCGAGGTAGCGCAG
>JBGQCZ010000251.1:0-7269 GCA_041495645.1 Gemmataceae bacterium
AGCGTAAACCGATCATTCGCGACGCAAAGCCCCACGTTCCGCCGCTTGATCGCCGGATCATAAAACGAATCGAACACATCCATGCCCGTCACCCGCCAGTCCCCCGCCAGCAGCGTTTCGCACAGATGCGACCCAATAAACCCCGCCACTCCGGTAACCAGGCATTTCATCCGTGAATCCTCCCGTGGCCTTCATGGCCGTGCTTGGACATGATTTTGTAGTGGGTCAAGGAGCCTTAAGCGACGCAGGCCCACCATTGCGTCGCTGGCTCAATGGTGGGCCTGCGTCGCTTAAAGCTCCTTGACCCACCCTACGATTTCCGTCTTCATTCAATCGCGGTTCGAGCGCTGGTCGCTTCGAGCCGTTTGAGCCGTTCGTCCACGTCGTCGAGGCGCTTAGTCGCGTCGCGAACGCGGGCTTTCAACTGGCGCAACGATTGGCCGAACTGGCCCGTTGCATCGCTCAATCCCGCCGTTTGATCGCCGGTTGGTTGTCCGAGCATCGCCAGGCATTCGCTCAATTCCTGGATCGCTTCCAACATGACTCGGTTCATCGCCGATTGCTGGCGCGACAGCACATCCACATACGCCGTTTGGAATTGATGCAGCAGTTTTTGTTTGATCGTTCGTTTCAGCGAGCCCAGCGCGCCTTCGCTGACATCGGTGTAACCGGCGGGAAGTTCGGCCAGCGATTCGGCTTCGGCTAGTTTCCGCATGAGTTCATCCAGAAGCGAATCGGCGCCGGCGGCGCGATTCGATTCGGCGGGCTCGACGTGGAGCGGAAGGCGAACGGTTTCCATGGGCGCTCCTTGCCGATCGCGCTCGAATTCGAGTTCGATCAAATACTCGCCCGATTTGATCGGGACATCCAACCGAATCGCCAACGGACACGACCGGCCCGGAAGCAACATTTCCGCCAGTCGCGTGACATCGGGCTCGCCGTTTACGGAAAGCACGCGAGCGCGGATGCGGCAATCTTCAGCCAAGAGCGGAGCGGCGCCGGTATTTTCCAAACGAATGCCAGTCCGGCGTGCGCCGGGCCGGGCGCGGAGCGAGTCGCCGTGCCGCGGCCGAATCACAACAGCAAATTTCAATTCAACCGGCTCGCGATGCAGGACCGACTCGACTCGCTCCGAGAACGCGAGTTTCCAGGCCTCGTCGTCGCGTCCGCGAGTGGCTTCCAGTCCGCGTTCGCGCATCAAGTCGGCGATGGGACGATTCATCGCGGCGAGAACCTCATTGATCCGCTGAGCGAATTCGGCATGCGAATGGTATCGGTTGGCCACATACTCGCGGCCGCGGCGGCCCATTTCCTGCCAATCGTGTGCGTTTTGCAACAGGTCATTCAGCGAGTCGCGGAATTGCTCGTAGTTCGCGACAGCCCGCCCGCCGCCGGCCTCCAGGTGTTCGCGCATCACTGGGCAGTTGGAGTGGACGATGACCGGCGTGCCTTCGTTCCAGGCTTCGAGCGCCACGAGCGAAAGCGATTCGTTGGTGGAAAGCTGAATCAGCGCCGAAGCGCCGGCTAACAGATCGGCCTTGTTTCGTTCCGAAACGAAGCCAAGATTTCGCCAATTCGGATTGTCGGGAATCTGCAACTCTCCGCCGCCGATGAAAACAATCGTGAACTGATCGGAATGCTCAGACTCGTATTGCTTCAACCAGTCGACGAGCAACGGCAAGTTTTTTTCATTGCAGAAGCGGCCGCAATAGAGCAAGTAGGGCCGATCGCGGCCGATCAGTTTTTGTCCGCGCTTCGTGTCGCCACGCGGCGAATCGATCCATGTGCCGATGACGGCCGAATTCGGGTGGTTGATGCCGAGGTCGTTTTCCGCCAAGCGACGCTCCGATTCGCTGTGATACAGCACGCCTGCGACTTGCGTGAAACGAGTGGCGATCTCCGGCTGACGGGCCAACGGTTCGTCGTGGAAACAGGGAACCAGGATCGTTCGGTCCGGGGCGATGGTTGCCAGTTTCGCCGCAAGCTCGCAGCAATAAGGCCCTACAATGATCGCGTCAAAAGACGATGGATTTGCAGGTTCATTCGTCATCAGATCGACACGATGGCCGGACTCCGCAAGCACGTCGGCAATCAGCCGCAACGATCGTTCGGCGCCGCCAAGAGCATTTTCGCCACAACTAGGCGACACAATCGCAAGTTTCCAAGTGGGGCCGTCAGAGCCCGAAGCGTAAGCGAGGGTGTCGGGTGCACCCTCGCTTACGCTTCGGGCTCCGCTGGGACGATCGCGCGGTATCTCGGTGACGCGACGGATCTGCCGCGCAAGATCGTCGGCATCATCGGGCGCACATGTCAGACCGGCGCCGGCAATGGTTTCGGGCAAAGCCGCCGCTCGCGCCGCGATCACCGGCACGCCCGCGGCCATCGCTTCCAATATCGGGATGCAGCAGCCTTCGTGAAGCGATGGCATCACGAACAAATCCGCACTGCGATAAGCGTCCACGAGGTCGTTTTCATCGACGTGGCCGAGGAAATGGACGCGGTCCGTTACGTCGAGCTGATTTGCCAAGTCCTGACAGTGTTTCAGTTCGGCCCGATATACATCGCCAGAGTCGCCGACGATGGCGGCGTGGATTGCCGGCTGTTGGTCCTTCAGCTTCGCGACGGCATCGATCAGCACCGGCACGCGCTTGTTGGGTGCCAAGCGGCCAACGAACAGCAACAAGCGCTCGTCGGTCAGCGCAAGCCGTTGCCGCAATCGGCGCGATGGGTCGTTCGTTTGCAATCGAGTTAGATCAAACAAGAGCGGCAGGACGTAAACGCGCGCGGTGGGGAATCCCGTCGCCTCGCACAGTTCGCGTTTCATGAACTCGCTGTGCACGGCGGCTTCGTCGGCGAACCAGACCAGCCCGCGGCGCTTTTGGCCTTCACGCAGCGCTTCGGGCGGGCCATGCCAGAACTTGGGCGGGGTGACGCCGTGATAATCGAAGAGAATTCGCGGCCCGCGACCCGCCACGCGCGGAAGCACGTCAAGCAGTCGATAGGCCTGGCTGTACTCGACGACGATGAGATCGCTTTGCAACAGATCGGTGAGAATCGCTTCGCCGTCGAGGTCGGTGGCGACGACTTGGGTGAAGGAAAGCAGATCGGCATGCAGCCGGGCATCGGTTTCGACATAGACCCGGACATCGGCGGCGCGTTCGCGGAAGAAAGCCGCGCGAGCAGCGACTTGGTTGCCGACGGCATCGCCGGAACGAGCAGAGTGCGCGAGCAATGCAACCCGCATGTAGTCCTTCCCTGGACCCAAATCGAACCGAAACTTGTGGGGCGGGGAAATCCTAGCAATTTAGCGAAGATCCCGCAACGGGAATGCCAGCTGTACAGCTGCAATTTCAATCGACGGATTCGTCGCCGTTGACTGCGCGGCAACGGGCAACTATCATGCTCCGCAGAAGCACCTGTAGCTCAACTGGATAGAGCATCGGTCTACGGAACCGAAGGTTGCTGGTTCGAATCCAGCCAGGTGTATTGGTGGGTAATGACTTACGTCAATAATCAAATCTTGAGAATCAGCCGGGGATACGCGGGCGCTACGTTGGGCGAAGTATTGCTAGGACGCGATTTGCCGCTTCGGGTGCCCTCTTGCCCACAGGATCGGCCGATCGTGGCAGCCTGACAGCGTCTGCACTCGGGTTAATGGCCAGCAGCCCGGCATACTCGGCCCGGAACTGAATCCGCGGGCCTGAACCGGCCACAAGCCGCGAAGCTCCGCCAGCACCTTCTTGCCTGGTCCATGACCTACACGTCCGTTTTCTTTTCGTGCCCCCTCGGCTACGTCGGTCCACGTCACGCCGTCTAGGATCTGATGTTTGACTGACAACAGGGCCAGCCGAATGCAGGTCAATGTGTCATGGAATGGCCACGGCAATGGAATTGACGCATTGGATTCTGGTGAGATTTCCGCGCGATGATCGGAATGCAGATCGGCAAATTTTTCCAAGAACGTTTTTGGAAACTCGACCGTTTCGAATGCCGATTGTTCCTGTTCAGGTTTGCTATACAGCCATCTGCGCCGCGGCGTTGGTTGAGGCGGGACGTCGCTGAGGCTTCAACTCGTCCTGCGGCGAGTGGTTCACCGTCGAACAGGTGGAAGAGAAGAAGCCGACTAACAGGCGGGGATCCACATCGCTAAAATCGCTGGGTCGCTGGGAGAGCACCTGCACCTGGAGAACGCCATGAAGCGGACATTCTCGTCACTGCTCGCCCTCGTCATCTGCGGGCTGGCCCTCTCTGCCCACGACGAACCCGACAAGGGCAAGCCGAATGTGACCACGCTCTCGGAGAAGGACATCGCCGAGAAACTTGACGGCAAGAAGACCAAGGCGACGACGGTGGAGGTCACGCTTGAGCCGGGTCAGGCCAGCGCACCGCACCGCCACCCCGGCCCGGTGTTCGGGTACGTCATCGAGGGCGAGTACGAGTGGGCCATCGATGACCAGGCTGCTAAGACGCTCAAGGCCGGTGACACCTTCTACGAGCCGACTGGTTGCCTCCACCGGGTCTCGAAGAACCCGGGCAAGTCTAAGACGCGCGTGCTGGCTGTCGTCTTGCACCCGCATGACATCAAGCCGATATCCACTCCGGAACCGAAGAAGTGACGCCGAGGATTTCTGCAGGGGGACGAGGTGCCGGTCTTGGCACCGGTTGATGGAAAGGTTCGATGTACCATGAATCCGCTCCACCGCTCCCGTCGTTCGTTTGTCAAAACCTCCGTAGCCCTCGCGGGGACCACCGCGTTCCTGGGCGGCGTGCTTCGGGCGCAGCCGAAAGAGGGCGCCGGGCCGCTCTTCGCTTGCGTCGGCACCTTTAGCTCCCCGCTCCGCGACGTGTTGCCGACTCAAGTGGACCTGCCGCCCGGCAACGGCCGCGGCATCCACCTGTTCCGGGTGGATCGCTCCACAGGGACGCTGACTCCCGCTGGCGTCCACGCGATGGGCACCAGCCCGAGTTGCCTGGCAGTGAACGCCACCGGCACCCGCCTGTATTCCGCCAACGAAACCGATCGGGTGGGCAAGGACAAGGAAGGCACGGTCAGTGCCTTCGCCGTCAACCGGGCGGACGGAAAGTTGGAGCCGCTCAACACCGTTCGATCGGGCGGAGCCGGCCCGACCTACGTGAGCATCCACCCGTCCTGGCGGTACGTGCTGGTGGCCAACTACTTCGGCGGCTCGGTCTCGGTACTGCGGTTCTTGAAGACGGGCGCTTGTGTGACGTAGCCAGCCAACTGCCCGGCGAACGAATATGAGCGGCCAGTGATGTGAGCGGTCGCCAGAACCACCACGCGACCCGCGCCGAGCGCGGAGGGCTAGGATTAACAATGCGTCGGTTCGGCCGGCAAAGCGAAAGGCTCCGCGTTCGGCGGAACTGGGTCGAAGGCAGCGCGCCATTAGCTCCCGACGGGTTGAACAGAAGCCCCGTGCGCGGGACAATGGCGTGAACTCAAATTGAAGGAGAGGCCGTGTTAACCATCGAGGACGGCGGGCAGCCGCTCGCGAAGCGCCTTTCCCGGCGCGAGTGGATGCGCGTGGGCGGGCTGAGCGCCTTCAGCCTGTCACTGCCGCACTTGCTTCGCGCAAGCGAAACGCCCGCCGTGAAACCGCCTGCTGCGCCGGCGCTGGCGGGCGAACTTGGTTTGACCTTCGGCAAGGCCAAGAACGTGATCGTGTTGTGGCTGCAGGGAGGACCGCCCCAGCACGAGACGTTCGACCCCAAGCCCGACGCGCCCGCGGAAATCCGCGGCGAATTCAAGCCGATCGCCACCAATGTTCCCGGCATGCGCTTCTGCGAGCTTCTTCCCCGAACCGCGCGCTATGCCGACAAGATGGCCGTGGTCCGCTCCCTCTCGACCGGCAGCGACAATCACGACGTCAGCGGCTACTGGCTGCTCACGGGCTATCCCTACGGGCCGGGCAGCGCGCTCCAGATTAAGCCGACCGACTGGCCCTACTTCGGCTCCATCGTCAAGCAACTCAAGCCGAGCGACCGGCTGCCGGCGCTCACCAGTGTCTGGCTGCCGGACTGGCTGCGAGAGAACGAGAACATCAAGCCCGCCGGACAGACCGCCGGGTTCCTCGGCAGGATGTGGGATCCGGAACGCTTCGTCGGCGACCCAGCAGCGAGGGATTACCAGATCGAGGGACTGGCGCAGGTCGCGGACGTCACTGCGGCTCGCGTCGATCGCCGCCGCGACCTCTTGACCCAACTCGACCGCCATTTCAGCAGCGCGGGGTGGGATCGCGCGGTCGAGACGTGGGACCGATACTCGCGGAGTGCATTTGATCTGGTAACTTCGGGAAGCGCGCGAGCCGCCTTCGACCTCGCCAGGGAGCCCGTCACGACCCGTGACCGCTACGGCCGGCACACCTGGGGACAGTCCGTCCTCCTGGCCCGGCGGTTGATCGAAGCCGGTGTACGGCTCGTTCACGTCAACTGGTCGCGCGATCCGGGCGACGCCGCGGTCGATAACCCGATGTGGGACACGCACGCCCAGAACTCCGACCGGCTGCAAGACAGCCTGTGCCCGCAGTTCGACATCTCGTTCGCCGCACTCATGGACGACCTGACCGACCGCGGGCTACTGGGCGAAACGCTGGTCCTCGTGATCGGAGAGTTCGGACGCACACCGAAAATCAACAAGCTTGGCGGACGCGACCACTGGGGGCACGTGTTCAGCTTCGCGATGGCCGGCGCCGGGATCAGCGGCGGGCAGGTGATCGGCGCGAGCGACAAGAACGGCGCGTACCCCGCGACCGACCCGATCCGCGGCGGCGACCTCACGGCCACCATCTTCCACCTGCTCGGGATCGACCCCAACGGAATGTTCCGCGACAAGACCAACCGGCCGCACCCGCTCACCAAAGGCGAGCCGATCGCGCGAATGCTCGGCACGTCGCCGGCGACGATCGAGCGCTGTGCTCCCGGCGGCGACCCGGCGTTTGTCCCTCCCTACAACGCCTCGCTGTTGCTTCACACCGACTTCCGCGCAAACGTGCCGCTGGTTCCTCCCACCCCGCCTTCACGCGCGAAGGGCTGGCGAGCCTTCCCAATCTCGACGAAGACCATCGCTGGTCTCGCTCTTCGCAAGGGAGCGGAACTGCTCCTCGGCTACGGGCTGGAAGACAAAAAGGCCGGTGCGGTGATCGAAGCCGGGTCGCGTGCGCTCCTGGCTCAGGAGATCCGCAACGCCCGCGGCGGGCACTTCACCTTCACCGAGATGGCTCTCCTCAACGCGAACTTCGGCGACGGGATCGG
>JBGQCZ010000252.1:0-7261 GCA_041495645.1 Gemmataceae bacterium
GAGCCTCGCCCTCCCAAACCGACGCAATACCCGACCGTCTGATCCCGAACACCGCGAAGAACAACGCGCTGGCGACGAACAGAAAGAACACCCCTTCGGAAAGGCCATCCGAAGTGACTTGCACGCACACCGGCAGGGCTTGAAACATCCCCGCGGCAACCAAGCCTGCGTTTCGACCGAACAACATCTTGCCAGTGAAATACATCGGCACGATGGTGAGCAAGCTGGCGAGGATACTCGCGAGTTGAGCGCTCAACACGAAGGAATCGCAATTTGTCCCGGCCATCGCCCGGATCGGCTTCGAAACCAACAGAACCGCCAACGGATAACCGGGCATTTGATCGAACGAACGCAACACCTCCCGCCACGGCCGTTCCTCGAATTGCAGCGCTTCGCGCATGAAGCCGATGCTGTCGCGTGCGGACACTTCGGTGTGGGCGAGCAACCAAAAGCGGATTCCCGCTGCGACGGCAATCAGAGTCGCGACGCGAATCCAATCGTTGCGAGAATAGAACGCGGATGACACGGATGACGCGGATTTACGCGGATCGGAACAATCAAAACCCTGTTCGCGATTCAATCCTGTTTTCCGATCCGCGTAAATCCGCGTCATCCGTGTCATCCGCGTTCTATTGGGCGATCAACCGTCGCCGAATGGTAGGCTTTTCGCGGGATTTCGGTCAATACGAATAGCCGCTTGCGGCTTTGCGGGCGTCGTACGCATATACTTCATGCGATAAGCAGAAACGAGGAATTGGCCGTGTTCGAGATCAACGACCGCTTCGGCATCCCGGACGCGGAATTGCAATTTACCTACGCGCGCTCCGGCGGGCCGGGCGGACAGAACGTCAACAAGGTTTCGTCCAAAGCCATCCTGCGCTGGAGCCTCGCTGAAAACACCACCGTGCCGCCGGAAGTGAAGTCCCGCTTGCGCACGTTGCACCGCAATCGCATCACCGGCGACGACGAATTGGTCATTCATTCGCAAGAGTACCGCGATCAGGAACGAAACCGGCTCGCCTGCCTCGAAAAGCTACGCGAGTTCCTCTTGCAGGCCACCGCGATTCCCAAGGTGCGCCGCCCGAGCAAGCCGTCACGCGGCTCGAAAGAACGGCGATTGACAGCGAAGAAAAAGCGCGCCTCGATCAAATCTGGCCGCGGAAAGGTGAAGGACGATACATGATGCAGAATCGAATGATGCCGTTTGATCATTCACCTAGCTCCGGAGCCAGACCATGATCCCAGCCAAGACGAGCGCAACCAGCACAGCCATGACGGACGCGATTGCCCAGCCCTTGGACAGCACCTTGTGCCAACCTTGGTAAGCGGTTCCCACGCCGCCGCCCAGGACAACGAGCAATAGCAGGTCCCACGAGCTTTGGTTATTCACGAAGCTGCGAAAAGCGACGAGAACCAATAGCCCAAATGACAGGAACAGGTACGACCAGCGATAGCCCGCGTTTTCAACGGCGACTGTCCGTTCATCGCGCTGGACCGACGGTGCAGTGCTCATAGGGTTTCTCCGTCGAGGAAGAAAAGTTCATCCACCCGTTTGCCGAGTTGTTTGGCCAGCAGAAAGGCCAAGAGCGCGGATGGGCAGTATTGCCGCGTCTCGATGGCGCCGATCGTCTGTCGCGTCACGCCCACCAGGACAGCGAGTTCCGCTTGGGAGAGCCCATGCTCTGCCCGTGCGACTTTCAATCGATTGCCGAGTTGCTGGATGGCCATCTCGATGTCTCCATCGTCAGAATTGTAATGTAAAGCGGTCTAAATGTCAAGTTTACTTGTCATTTTGACAAGAATATCGGACATTGATGCGGCGAAGTGTATTTGCGTTTCTGGCGACGAACGTCGTGGGCGCGTGTGGCTACTTGGCGGCTGGCCTGTCAAAACTGAGCCGCCTCACTCGAGTCAACTCACGCGCCTGGTATCGTGGAGAAAAGCAATGAACTTTTCCCACACGGTTTGATCGAGCGTCAAACTGAGAGCGGTGTCGCCCGAGAACTTGATCTCGACATCGATCCGCCCCGTATCGCCCCCGGTGGGGTGGCTCGAGATATGGGCAATCTGCATGGTGTTGATGCGATGCGTTGCCGGATTGTTTGGTTCGTTCAACACGTAAAACATGACCAAGCCCCCCGCAACGATGCCGATTGATGCCAACCCGTTGCCGAGCCACTCGATTTATTCAGCATATGGAATTTAGCAGGACCACAAATCCGGGAACCGGAACAAACCACGTACAACTCAGATCGATTTCTTCGGAGCGAATCAGGTCGACGTCTCGACACGACACTCAACATAGGCGACGCGAACCACGCCCATGGCAGAGTCTTTAGTGTCGACTACAAAGTCGAAATTGAAAATGGTTGGTTGCACGACGTGGGCGTACTCGTAGCGGAAGCAGAGCGATTCGTGGGTTAGCGAGTAAAGAGCCAAGAATCGATCCGCGTCTCGCGAGAGTTCCTCGATCATGCCATCCACGATCGTCGCTCGGTCTTCGTCGGTGAGTCCTTCGATCTGGCTCATGTAATCCAAGACGTTTTCAACGAATTCGACAAAGAAAGCCACGCCAGATCCTCTAGCTCTTCGTCTGGCGGAAGCGGGAGCGTGCCTCGTCGGCCTTGATGGTTTTGCCTTCGCGGGCCGTTTGAAGGCCTTGTGCCAGCCGCGTCGGGTCGGCGGGCTGCCATTTGGCGGCGCGGTGTTCCAGTGCCCGTTTTGCTTCCGATGCGAGTTCCTCAAATCGCCGTTCGGCCTGTTCCAATTGTTGAAGCCGCTCGGGCGAGGCACCCACGTCAATCGCTACTTCCCACAGGGCGCGTGCGGATTGCACAAGTTGTCGGCTGGATTCAAACGAGTTTAAGAGAAGACGAAGGAGTGACTCGACATGAGCACCCGTCGGCTCCTCGCGGAATGCGGCCAAAGCCTCGTTCCAGAAATCTTCGGCCTCAGGCACGCGGGAAATGGCGCGATCGGCGGCTTGCCGGGCCGACTGAATGACTTCGCCGCGATTGCCCTGCGCCGCCTCTTCAGCGACTCGGTCGGCAAATCGCCGGTTGCTGGCCGACGATTCCTTCACGAGGTCTTCCAACAGCGTCGGCATTTGTCTGAACCTCCAATACGCCGGAACGCCCAGTGATTTGTGATCTATTCGATTTCCGCAATCGGGCAAACCAATCATATGTTTGCACAACTGGAACGCTTGGTCAACGTGTCAACGCGCTTGCGGGCCGGCAAATCCTCCTGCATCTTGGGTTTGTCAAGCTGGTATTGATCACTCCGTGTCGGAGGCTGCGATGCGAAGTCAATTCACGCTCGAATTCTGGCAGGACGGCCGCTTCTACGTTGGCAGGCTCCTCGAAGTGCCCGGCGTTTTCAGCCAAGGCAAGACACTGAAAGAGCTCCGGGAGAACATCCAGGATGCCTATGACGTGATGGTGACTCAGGAACGGTCCCCGGCCCCGGCCGTCGCTCAACAGGAGCCGGTGGAGTTGGAAGTGTGAAGCGGCAAGCCTCAAAGACAGATCGCATCGCTCAGTTGAGTCCAGCTCGCTTGGCGGCCCGAAGCCAAAGCTGGCGCGCCGCGCCTGCCGAGCAACCCAGGTGCCAACCCATGGCCTCGAACGATGCGCCGGCAAGTCGCATTTCCATCGCTTCGAATTCGCGCTTCGGCAAGAAGCTCATCCACTTCCTGATGGCCATCATTTCCTCGTCACGTATCGCTCGCAGGTCGGGCGGTTCCACTGGCGACTCGAGCTCCCCTGACAGGATGTTCTTGTCCGAATCGCCGGTGGGCAACGGTCGCTCGCGGCGAACATCGCGCTTCTGGGCATACATTTCGCGGATGACGTTTTGGATACCGGATTTCAAGACCCTCTTCATCCAAGAAACGAGTTGTTTGTCGGTTTCGCCGCGAAACTTCGAAATGTTCTGCAACACGCGGACGACGCAATCTTGAAACAGGTCGGAATCGGAATTCCGGGCGGTCGCCGGCACTTCAATGTGGCGCGTCAGCTGTTTCAGGCCGCATTGAATGAGCTTCTGTAGTCCGCACTGCGCTTCCCAGTCCCTCCAGTTCGTCGCTCTGATCCGCTCCAACATTTTGATGTATTTGCGATCGTCGATTTCCGGCATGGCATGCCTCGGGCTGAAGGGGAAGCGGGTCGTTCCCTCCACCAACCGATTCTAAGCGACATCGGGAATGGCGATCAAGAATTAAACGAGTTTTTTCCGTGAAAGCGCCGAATTGCGCGTACGGTTTCTTCCGCTTTGGTGTCTGTTGAAGTAGGGATCGTTTTTCGCAAGTGAACGCCATTGCTCCCCAGGGGTCAATTGGGGGCAGTTGGACTGGCGTTCCGCATCGATTTTCAGCTACACATACGGGTAATCCATTCGACGCTGCAAGAGGAGACAACCCGATGTGTAGGCGAATATTGCTGTGCTGTTCGGCGATTCTCGTCGCAACCGATGTCCATGCGATTGACCCTGACCCGGACGTCGAAATGCTCCGCCAGGCGAAGGTCGGGTGCGACGGCGATTCGCTCCTTGCACTTTTCAAACAGGTTTCCGCGGACGAGAAATTGTTGGCTCGGCGCGATGAGTTCATTCGTCAACTTGGCTCGACGAAATTCAAGGAACGCGAAGAAGCGGTGAAATCGCTGATCGCGATGCGCTCTGCTGCGACACCCGCTCTGACCAATGCCCTCAAGTCCGACGATGCCGAAACACGCCGCAATGCCAAGCGCTGCTTGGATGAGATTGAAAGAAATCGAAACCCAGTTCTAACTCTCGCCGCAGTGCGCGTGTTGCTCAAAGACGAGCCGCCGGAAACGCTTGATGTCCTACTTCGATATTTGCCGGCATCCGACAGCTGTGACGTAGCCGAGCAAATCTGTTTTGGCCTCGAAATGTTGGCGGCAAAACACATCGGAATGCCGGCCGCCATGTTGAGAGCGCTGACAGACGAATCTCCTGAACGGCGCGCGATAGCAGCTTGCATCGTAGGCAGTCATGGGTCGGTTGCAGAGCGAACAAAAGTTCTGGGACTGTTGAAAGACCCGCATTCCACGGTTCGGCTACGCGCGGCCCAGGGGCTGCTCGCTGGTCAAGAAAAGGAGGGAATTCCGGCGCTGATCGCGCTCCTTGAAGCGGCGCCTCTTCACGAAGCCTGGCAGGCGGAAGAGCTATTGCATTGGGCGGCCAACGGGACTGCGCCCGATTGCCCGGTTCGAGAAGGGGGCGAATGGGCGAAGAAGAGCCGAGCGGCTTGGGAGCAATGGTGGCGGGAAAGAAAACAAGAGCTTGACTTCATGGCACTGGCGCGGCAACCGCGCCGGCCATGCCTCTTCGCCATTTGGCAGCGCGATCGGCCTGGATTTGGACAGCGCGTCACTGGGTGTGATGGTACGCCGCGGATCAATCTTGGACTTTTCGGTGTTCGAGCGGGCGGACGGTTGTTGCCCGACGGGCACATACTTGCTGTCGGAGTCCCTCGCGAGATGTGGGAACGGGTCGGCAATCCCAGGTTTATTTCGGAGGTCGACTGGACCGGCCATTTGTATTGGACTTTCAAGGTGCAATGGGATGGAGATGTGGTGCTGGTCGAGCGGCTCCCCGAGGGTCGCACTCATTTTGTAATGCAGTTCTACGGGCACGGCTACCTTGGAGCGAACGGCAAACAGCTCATCCCGTTTGGCCAAAAGTACGAGCTGGCTCCGCTCGACAAACGCTGGCAGTGGCCGGAACCACCAATACCTGAAAAGGTGCTGTTGCACGATGGCAACCGGCTGATGCTGGACTCGGAGCGCGATCGACTCATCGAATTCGATCCGAAGGACCGAATTGTCGGCGAGACCTGGTGCCTGAGCCCGGAGGGAAGCAGGGTGCAAGTCTTCTTTCGGTTGCTGCGGCTTGGATTCGAAGCTTGGGCAGGACGGGACTACGATCTGAGAACTTGTTTAGCGGAGCGCATCCGTCAACTTCAGGGTGCAAACCAATTGGACTGGAACCTCGCGGCGAGGGCGATTCGTTCAGACTTTAGGCCCAATGCACGCGAAGCGATTCCGGCGCTCATGCACACGTTGGGCAGAAGTAGCGCCCGACTGTGCGGAGTCGATCCCGAAGTTAAGTCGGCAATCCTTAGGGTCAGCGCCGACCCGATTCGCGATGCGCTGGGGCTCGCAGAATCGGACGACCCATTTACGCGTGCTGGGGCGATTTGCATTCTCGGTATGTACGAGTGGAAGGATCGCGAAAAAGACGCGCGCTGGACCCAATTCAAGAAGGCGTTCCACGATCAATCCACGTTGGTCCGAGGGGTGGCAGCTGGCAATTGTCCCGTATTCCGCGATCGGTCTGAAGAGGTCGTAGCGCAGCTGATCGGATTGCTTCCCGTTGACGAGGTCCCAATTCCAGGCGGGGGCGGCGTTGGGGCGGTCGCCGCCCGTTCATTGCAATCGTTCACCGCTCACGCATTGGCCGCAGTCCCGTTATTGAAAAACGCCGTCCGTAGCGACGATCTGGCAAAAATGCGAGCCGCAGCCGAGGTTCTTTGGCCGATCGCTCGAAATGATCCGAAGGTATTTGACGCCACGCTTATGTGGTTCATTGACATTCTGAAGGATCCGAGCGCGTGCCCTTCCTTGAGAATCACGGCGGCACGCGGCGTTGCTACGTGGGGAAAAGTGCCTGAATTGGCCGTCGCCCAACTGACCGCCATGCTTTCAAGCAAGCAGCCCGCCGTCACTTCGGTAAAGCTCTCGGTCATCGACACTCTACACGGACTGGGGGCTTCGGCGTACCCGGCCCTGCCCGCGCTGCTGCACGCGGCGATTCATGACGCCGACCCAACGGTAAAGGAAGCCGCTGAACGTGCGTTGAAAGTGATTCAGCATTATTGGCTTCGCCAGCGGTTGGTGGAGTCCATTCTGAAAGGCGGGAAATTTCCGCATTAACCAAGGGAGCACGCATCATGTTTCAACAACTTGTCAGATTCCTATCTCACTCTCGGCCGGTTGCTTCGCGTCACGCGTTTCAGGCCGCTCTGAATGAGTTTGGTCAATCCGCACTGGGCTTCCCAGCCCTTCCAGTTCGTGGCTCTGATCCGCTCCAACATTTTGATGTATTTGCGATCGTCGATTTCCGGCATGGCATGCCTCGGGCTGAAGGGGAAGAGGGTCGTTCCCTCCACCAACCGATTCTAAGCGACATCGGGAATGGCGATCAAGAATTAAACGAGTTTTTTCCGTGAAAGCGCCGA
>JBGQCZ010000253.1:0-7257 GCA_041495645.1 Gemmataceae bacterium
CTTCGCCGCGGACGTGGCGGCGGACAAGGGGTGATCCGATGAAGCAGATTACGATCGTCGAAGCGGACCGGGCCGGACTGGCGGCGGACATCACCGAGGCGCTGGCGGCGGCGAATGTGAACATCGACTCAATTGATGCCGAAAGCGTCGGCAGCGCCATGATCGCCGTCCTCACCGTCGACAAATACGACGAAGCGTTGCGAGCGCTGGCGGCGAAAGGCTTTCAGGCGTTTAGCGAGGAAGTCATCGTCATCCAGGTCGAGGACCGACCCGGTGAACTGGCGCGGATCATGCGCCGGTTCAAGGACGCCAACATCAACCTGCGCAGCATCCGCCCGATCCGCCGCAGCGGCACCAAGTCGTTCGTCGCGTTGGGAACGGAACGCACGAAAGAAGCAATGGAATTGGTGAAAGACGTGATGGTTTCCTGACCGTACGCAGCTTTCAGCTCACGCGGCTTTTCCCGTGCCGACGAGCGATTCGAGGTTCGCCAAATGGCGGCGCTTCAATTCGCGCAGCGCTTCGAGCCGGCCGCGAATCTGCTCGTCCTGCACCTTGGGCAGGTCGCGCTCGAGGTCCGCCAGGGTCTGGCGCTCGGCGGCGGCCAGGCGCGGAATGAGATACGACAGCGAAACGTAATTCATGCTTGTGAAGGAAGTCGGATATGCCCCCAGCGCAGGCAGCGGTATGTGGCGTTTCTGCATGAGCCGGCCGAGTTGGGCGAGCATCTCATTTTCGGCTTCACCGGCGGAGAGAACCTTGGTTCGCGCTGCAATATCTTTGACGGCGGCCCAAGGAAATGCTTCACGCACATATTGAAGCAACGATCGGCTTTCGCGGCGGAGTAATTCGGGCAGAACGAGCAGGTCGCTCATGGCCGCGCCTCCGAGGGTGCGGCACGGAATGGAGGACCACCGCCTGGTCGAGGTCCTCCCGGCGGCGGACCGCCAGGTCGTGCTCCACCACCTCCGCCCGCGCCCATGCCCACCGGAGGCTGGGTCGGGAGGCTCGACTTGGCAGCTCGACGGAAATCTTGGGCACCGCGATCGCTTGCCTCCGCGATGGGGTTCCAGAGGATTCCACCGACGAATATCGACAGACCCAATAAAAGGCTGAAAATCACGGCGCCGATAGACAGCCGCAACGGTACGGCTGGGCGGCCTTCCAACTCCTCGAGCGGCCGTTCCAACACCATCACTTTCAAAACCTTCAGATAATAAACCGTGCTGATCACGGTATTGATGCCGCCGATAATCAAGAGACCGTAGTAGACGTAGGACAAGGTCGAATTGCCAGCGTGGGCATGATGCTGTCCGGCGTCAAACAGGACGGAGAAAACCTGGAACTTGGCGGCAAAGCCCACCAGCGGCGGCAGCCCCAGCAGGCTCAGAAGGAACACTCCCAGCAGCACCACCAGCAGCGGCGAACGGTACACCAGTCCGCGGAAATCTTTCAAGTCCTCCGAGCCAGTCTTGTTTCGCAGGAAGGCCACCACTGCAAATGCGCCAAGGTTCATGAAAATGTAGGCAAAGAGATAGAACAACACGGCCTTGGCCCCATCGGCGTTCATCACTGCCAGGCCCATCAACATGTAGCCGGCATGGGCAATGGTCGAATAAGCCAGCAGACGTTTCAAGTTTGTTTGAGGATAAGCCGCGAGATTGCCAAATGTCGCGGTAATTGCTGCGAAAAAGGCGACAACTGGACCAATGGCCTTTTGCATCAACTCGGTCAGTTCCTCGGGTTTGATTTTCGTGGTCATCAAGAAACTTGCTTCACCCAGGTCGGCCGTTCCGGCTAAGACGAGTAACAATCGCGCCGTAAGTGCCATGGCCGCGGCCTTTGAAGCCACCGACAAGAATGCCCCGACTTCGGCGGCCGCTCCCTCGAATACGTCCGGGCACCAGAAGTGGAAGGGCACCGCAGACAGCTTGAACGCCAGCCCAACCAGTATGAACACAATGCCCAGCAACACCACCGCATCCATTCCGCCGATGCCGGCAATGCCTGGCCCGCCCTTCAGGCACTCGGCGTGAATGCCGGTGGCCACGTCGGGTAGGTAACCGGTGCCAAACCTTCCGGCGAGCAGGCTGATGCCATACAGCATGACACCGGATGCGCCCCCGCCGTAGACGACGTACTTCAACGATGCCTCGGAACTTTGCCGGCGGCCCTTCATGAATCCGGCCAAGGCATAGCTCGGCAGACTCGCCATTTCCACCGCGATGAACACCATGAGCAAATGGTTGGCCGAGGCCATTAGCATCATGCCGAGTGTGCCACCGAGGAGCAGGGTATAAAAGTCCGCGGAATCTTCTTCGTCGGGAATGCCAGTCAGCATCGACAGCCATGTAATCAGGACCGCAAATCCCAACAACACAATGCGCAAGTAACCCGTGAAATGATCTACTACCAACAACCCGCTAAACGGCGGGTCCTTCGGGTTGACGATGCCGAGAAAATCCAGGGCTACCGAACTGCCGCCCAGAGGGATTTTTACGTCCCAAAAATGAATCGCGGTGAGAAGCAGCGCCGAGCCGGAGAAAAATAATGAGATGCCGCACATGTGCAGGCGCAGCCGCGGCAACAGCCGCAGCAATAGCATCACCACGATGCCGGTGCATACCAGCAATTCCGGTGAAAACGCCATCAGATCGGCTATCAGGCTCGTTTCGAGCTTGTCGATGGCTTGTTGACTGAACATTTTCTTTTCCGAATCCGTATGGCTTGATCCGAACTCAACCCTTGCCCGCAAGGCTTGCCAGGCTGTCGACCAAGCCCGTTACCGACGGCTCCATCCAGGACATCAGCAAGTACTTGGGAAAAACTCCAAGCGCGATCGCCAGCACCACCAACGGAGCGATGCACAAGATCTCGCGCACGGTCATGTCTTGGTAATCCTTGTAAGCGGGGTTCGTACCGAAGTAGACGCGCTGCAGCGTCCAGAGAATGTACGCGGCCGTAATCACCACCGTCAGCGCGGCCAGGATCGCGAAGGTCTTATCGAAATTCCAAGTGGCCAGAACGACCATGAATTCGCCGACAAACCCGCAAAGTCCCGGTAGGCCCAACGCCGCGAAGAAGATGATGGCACTGACGCCGCCGTAGAACGGCATCGGCTCCATTAATCCGCGGAAATTATCGAGATTGCGATGGTGGGCCCGATCGTAAATGACTCCGACCAAGAAGAACATGCCGGCCGAACTGATGCCGTGAGCGATCATCTGGAACATGGCCCCATTCACACCCCAGCCCCAATACTGAGAGCCGACCGTGTTGCCGTCCACCACTTTCCAGGCTGCGAGGCCGAGAATGACGTAACCCATGTGGCTGATCGAGCTGTAAGCCACCAGCCGTTTGAAATCGGTCTGAGCCATCGCCGCGAACGCGCCGTAGACGATGTTGATGATCCCGAACAACGCCAACCACCAGGCCAAATACTGGGCCGCCCAAGGACAAATCGGGTAGGCAATGCGGATGATGCCGTAGCCGCCCATCTTCAGCAGCACGCCGGCCAGGATCATCGAAATCGGCGTCGGAGCCTCGACGTGTGCATCGGGCAACCACGTGTGGAACGGGAACAGCGGCACCTTGATCGCGAAGCCAATAAACAGCAGCAGGAACATCGTAAGCTGGAACGGTTCCTTGAAAAACGATTGTTCCAACCGGTCCAGCACTTGCTTTTTCTTGGCGGGCGGAAGGTCCTTCACCTTCATGGTCTGGCCGCCGGTTACCTGATTGTTCTTCCAGATCGGTACGTTCACCTCGACATCGTCCACCCGTCCGCTGAGTTTGCGAAAGGCGGCGGCGCCCACCTTTTTCAGCGCGATCATGTCAAAGGTATGCACCGTCACTTTGCCTTCGGCCGCTTCCGGCGTCGCTGTGCGAGGGTCCATCGCGGCTTCGACTTGTTTTCGATAAACCGAATGGTCGACAAAGTCTTGAATGTCGGTGAAATAGAAACCCAACAAGGCAATGAGGATGAACACGCTGCCAAGCAGCGTGTACAGGAAAAACTTGATGGCGGCGTACTCACGCCGCGGACCGCCCCACACGCCGATGAGGAAATACATCGGCAGCAACATCACTTCCCAGAAGATGTAGAACAGGAAGAAGTCCAGCGCCAAAAACGTGCCCACCATGCCGGTCTCGAGCAACAGGAAGAGCATGAGATAGCCCTTCGTGTAGCGCTCGATCCGCCAACTCGCGATAATGGCCAGGAAACTCAAGGCCGTGGTCAGCACGATCAGCGGCAAGCTGATGCCGTCGAGGCCGAGGAAATACTCGATGTTGAATTTCTCGATCCAAGGCTTTCGGCTTACATAGTCTTGAAAAACAGGGGGGGTCATCTGTCCGTCGCGCTTTCCGGCCTCGGCCACCCGATAATCGAGCGTGGCCTGATCGCCATGCATCGAGATGCGCGCTGGATTGGATGTATCCGAATTGAGCAAATTGTAGTAGTCGACGAGCATGAACAGGCTGACGACCAGCGTGGCGGCCGACCCCAACAGGGCGAACCAGCGCATCCACTCCTCGGTGCCCTTGGGAAAGAGCAGCAGCCCCAGGGCGAACACGCTGGGGAGGAAGATCACCAGCGTCATCAAGAGCATGTCGGTCTCTGGCATGTCATTCGTCCGTTGTCAGGCAAGTGATCGAATACGTACCGCTTGAATATCCAAATGTCCGTATTAGGGACCTGCGTTTGCCAGACTCATGAAGTACGACAGCGCCGCGAAGATGCCAACCGCGGCCAGAACCAAAAACAGAATGTAATTGCGCAGCGAGCCAGTTTGGACGCGCCGCATGCACGCTCCCGCCCGGCTCGTGGCGTCGGCAAGCACGTTGACAAACCCGTCCACGATGCCCTTGTCGAATCGGCCGTCCGCCCGCGAAGTGCGAACTGTCAATCGGGCGATGCCATCGATCAGCCGGTCAATGCCTTTGACATCGGCGTTGCGACACCAGTGCGAGATTACCAGCGCGGGTCGCACAAGTAGGGCACTATAAAGTTCGTCGAAATACCACTTCCGATCGAACAACCGGTAAAGGAAACCGAATTGCTCCTTCGTCTCGCCCGGGTCCATGACCTTGTAAAAATAAACGAGAAGTGCGAATAACACGCCGAGCGCGGCCGCGATAAAGGCGATCAGCGCGGCGGTGGGGTGGAGCCAACTTTCGTGATTGTCGAGTAGTGCTTGAACGGGCTTAGAGTCCGTGGACACGGCGGCTGGCTCGGCGGAGTGAAGTATCTTGCCGAGGTAGCTCGCTTCCGCATCGTAGAACGGCCAACCCCAGGCCACGCCCAAACTTAAGATCGCCAACAGAATCAAGGGCACGGTCATGAGCTTGGGCGACTCGTGCGCGTGTTCGTGAATGTGCTCGTCCTTTGGCTTGCCGGTGAAAGTCAAAAACCACATGCGAAACATGTAAAAGCAGGTAATGCCCGCAGTGACCAGCGGCAGGATCAAAAGCAGCAAGTGCTGCTGGTAAACGGCGCCAAACGCCACTCCCTGCGCAATGATCGCGTCCTTGCTGTACCAGCCGCTGAAAAACGGCGTGCCGGCGATGGCCAGCACGCCGATGAGCATGGTGATCGCCGTGATCGGCATCTTCTTAAACAACCCGCCCATGCGGCGCATGTCCTGCTCGTGATGGCAGCCGTGAATCACGCTGCCGGAGCCGAGGAACAAGAGCGCTTTGAAGAACGCGTGCGTGAGCAGGTGCAGCAACCCGGCGATCCAGCCGCCAATGCCCAGCGCAAGCATCATGTAGCCCAGTTGGCTGACCGTGGAATACGCCAGCACCTTCTTGATGTCGTTCATGACGATCGCGATGGTTGCGGCAACGAACAGAGTTATGCCGCCAGTGTAGGCAATGACCATCCGGGCTTCCGGTGTGAACAGCGGAAACACCCGGCCGACGAGATAAACGCCTGCGGCCACCATCGTCGCGGCGTGAATTAGCGCGCTGACAGGTGTCGGTCCTTCCATTGCATCAGGCAGCCAGACATGTAGCGGGAACTGCGCCGACTTGCCCATGCAGCCGATGAAAATTCCGATGCCGGCGATGGTCAGCAGTACATAAGGGATCGTACCGTAGCGATTCGTCTGCCCGTTCTCTGGGACGCGGATTTCTGTGTCTTGTTGGGGCTGAGTACCAATCGCGTGCCAATGACCTGTCAATGGAAACAGGGCGACGTGCGAACCCGCAGTCTCTCCGGGTGGCGTCCAGACATAATCTTGAACCTGAACGTCTTGTCCTCGAACCCGAGTCGAGTGTTTGTCGCCTTTGGGCTGCACGCGCACGATCTGGCCGGCGAGCATGTAGTGGTCGTTGTGCGCAACGCTTTCGGGCCCGCGCACTCGCTGAAAGATCTCTTGGAAATTGAACGTGCCGACAAACGACCAGATGATGAGCATGCCAATGATGAAACCGGCGTCGCCGATTCGATTCGTGATAAACGCCTTGTTAGCGGCGTTCGACGCGCTTTGCCGTTCGTATTGGAATCCGATGAGCAAGAACGAGCAGATGCCCACCAGTTCCCAACTCACGAACACTTGGAAGAGGTTGTCGGCCAGCACCAGGTTGAGCATCGAGAAGCAAAACAACGACAGGTACATGAAGAAGCGGCTAAATCGTCCGCGGCGGCGCAGGTGTTCGCCGTCTTCGCCGTGCACTTGATGATCGGTCACGCGGACATTCAATTCGTCGGCCATATATCCGGCCGAGAACAGGTGAATCAGCGTCGCGATGAACGAGACCATCACGAACATGACAGCCGAAAGATGGTCAATGCGGTAGCCGACCGTGAGTTCCAGGCCGGTCCGGAAGTCGGTTTTGTCCTGCCCGATGTGGAGAAACTCCATGTGGCCGGCCCAGCGATCGTCTTGGCCATGCGCGCGTTCGTGATCGGCTTCCTTCTCACCCTCGCCAACGGCGTGTGTGTGACCGGGGCCGTGTTCGTGTCCGTGCGAAATCGGGTTTTCGTTGAGAAACCAAACCAGGCCGATCACACACAGGACGCAAGACAGGCCGATCGCGGCGGTGGCGACGTAAGCCCCGACTTTGGTCGGGATATCGCCGCCTGCGACCCAGAAAATGGTTTGGCCGATGCCGCTTTTGCTGTAGGGCCGGGCGGCATTGCGAATCGCGCCGAGCAGCAACAAAATCGCGAACGACACCAACGGCAGCAACGTGGCGGCGACGTAGAGAAGGCCGGGGTTGTGTTCGAGGAACTCCATCAATGATTACCCTTTC
>JBGQCZ010000254.1:0-7240 GCA_041495645.1 Gemmataceae bacterium
ATTGCGCTCGCCGGCTTGGTTTCCGGCCAAGTCGCAATCGATCACCTCAGCCGCGCCGTTGCCCGCGGTTTCCACGCCATATCGGGCATTACCATGTAGCTGGCAAGATTCCAGAGAAATGGCCCCGCCCGTCGCGACGTAAGCACCGCTCTGCGCCCCGTCGCAAATGCGGCATTTTCTTAGCGTGGCTTGTCCGCCGCGCGCGACGGCAACATTGGTCTGTGCATGCCCGAAAATCCGACACGAGCGGAACACTCCGGTGGCCTTGTCCATCACCGTCACGCCGTTGCTGGCGCCGTCGCGAATCACGCATTCGTTCACCGTCGCTTCGGCGTGCTGCAACACGCCCAGATTCACGAACTTGTTCGCGAAGATTTCGCAGCGATCCAACCAACATTCACTTTTCGACACCACGAGCACGCCGTGACTCAACCCGTCGTGGATCCTGCAACCGACCAGGCTCGTGGTCGATCCCGATATATCGATCCCGGTCCCGGCGTTCCTGCCAATGTCGCAGTCTTCGAATGTGCCTTTGGCTCCTTCGAGCGCAAATACGCCGCCTTGTTGGCCGTCGCGAATCGTGCACGATCGGAAGATCGGGTTCGCTTCATTCTGAAGAACGACGTTCGAGAGGGCGTGCGCGGAAATGTCGCACTTGTCGAGGAGGCCATTAGCGCCGCCGCGAAACAGCAGGCCGTTGCCCGAGCCGTTGCGGAACCGGCACTCGCGCACGACCGGCTCCGCGCCCTCGACGGCGACAAGTCCGATGCTTCGGCAAGCTTCAATGTCGCATCGCTCGACAATGGGCTTCGCGTTTCGCGCGATGATGATTCCGCAATCAGCGGCGCTGTGAATCCGGCAATCGCTGAGTCGGGGCGCGGCGTCGCTCCCTTCAATGACCACGCACGAGCCGGTTTCGCTGGTGATTTCGCAATCCTCGATGCGTGGCGAACCGCGCGAAATGTAGATAGCGCAATCAGCGGGCATCGGTTCGGCCGACGCGAGGTTGCGGCCCACCAGCGTGAAACCCTGAAGAACCACGTCGTCGTGCGAAATTTGCAACGGGGCCAGAAGATGAATAATGACTTGCTCGCGCGGTCCATCGCCGAGCAACTGAATGGGGCGATCCAAGACAAGATTGGACAAAACATACTGGCCGGGCTGAATGCAAACCGTGGCCCCCAGCGGCGCACGACGTATCAAACCAACCAGGTCCGTCGTTTCGACGAGCCGTTCCGTCGCTTCCGTCTCCTCGATCATTGGACCTGCCCGAGAATCATGGCGCGTGCGCGAATCGTAAACAATCACAGAATCTATCTTCCGCCGCCGATGCCGGTTTCTTCCCGAGGCGCGTCGGCCAGCGGCCAACGTGGCTTGTAGGGCAACAGCCCAAGTTTGTCGTGATCGATCTTGCCCGAAAGTTCATCGAACACGTGTTTGACGTTGTCCTTGATCTCCTTCGCATCCTTGCCGGTCCATTCCTTGTACCAGGGCATGTCGAGGGTGATATCGCCGAGTTTCTTTCCAGCGTCAATTTCTTTCTTGATCTGGTCGCGCATTTCAACGAAGTACTTCTTCTGCCGGTTGAACAATTCCGGGCCATCCAGCGGGCCGTGGCCTGGGCAGATCATTTTGACATCCAGCTTTTGCATCCGCTCGAGCACTTTGATCCACGAAGCGGAATTGGAATGCCCCATGTAATTGAACGCGCCATTTACGCAGGCGTCTCCGGTACAAAGAATCTTGTGTTTAGGTAAATACGCCACCGCATCGCCGGCCGTGTGGGCGTGGCCAAGATAAATGAACTCCACGCGCTGCGTCTCGTCTTCGAGCACCAGTTTGTCATCAAACGATTCATCGACCTGTTTCAGCGAACTGTTCTTCACGTCGTCGCGGCCCTTGGCGGCGTCTTCCCATTCTTTCGGGCCTTTGGTGAGCAGAAGCCGAGCGCAATTCTTGTGGCTAACGATCTTAGCCCCTTCCTTGGCCCAGACCGCATTGCCGTAGGCATGATCGCCGTGGTGATGCGTGTCGAGCACGTATTTGATCGGTTTATCGGTCGTTTTCTTGATCGCCGCGATCACGTCGCCGGCTTCCTTAGGGAAATTGGCGTCCACGACGACAACGTAATCCTTGAACACGACCCAGCAATGATTGCTGCCGCCGAAGGATACGTTCTTGTCCGTGGCGCTGATCGACGAATAGCGGAAGAACACGCCGGGTGCGATCTCCTTCACGTCGTTGAATTCGAGCTTGGGAATCTTCTCGTCCGGCCTGGCCATGACGGCGACCAGCATGACGATCGAAGCAAGAACGAGGGCGGCGAGCTTGGCGAACGAGCGCATATGAACACCTCGACGGTAGGGAGTGGTTAGCATCTTATTCACCCGCCGGGCGTTCCGCAAGCGCTCAAAGTCGGCAGGCGAAGCACCCGCCGCCCCGGGGCAGCCGGAAAATTTTGTTTCCTGGACATTTCCGGACATTTTCGGACACCCCCTTCATTATTCCAACGCGAAATGATCGCGCTTTGAATCACGGCGCGCAAAACCAGCGCCGAGATCATGGATAGTGTACGCATATATCGTAGATCGGGCAAGGCCAGATGCCCGCGTGACTGCTATTTCTTGAGCTTCCGCCGGAAGTCCCAGCGCTCGTTCTCTCCCCATTGGCCGTCAATGCGTTCATCGTCGACGATAAGGCCGGCGAAGGGTCCGGAATCACAGCCGTTGGCCACGTTGACCCAGCGGCCCATCAGCTTCTTGCCGTCCTTTTCGCATTCGATCAACCATTTGCCGCCGTTGTCTTCGTAGAGGATAAAAACGCGGTCTTTCGTGACCTTGATTTGAGTTTTTCCCGAGCCGCCCGACCAGCGGCCGGACCAATCGCCGTCGAGCGAGCCGGTTATGCCTTTGGTCTCGTCCGTGACCCATTGTTCGGCGTTCTTGTCGTCCTTTCCGCCTTCCAGCTTGACCTTGCCGGCGAACTCCCTGACGTCTTCCCCAACAGGGTCCTTCACGTCATCGAGGTCAAATGGATTGCGCTTGTCTTCCGCACGGGCAGGCGCCGCCACAAGAGCCAGCGCGACCAACCCGACTACCCACGGCAATTGACGAAGCATGTTGAACCTCCGAACGAAGAATTGAAACTGCATCTTCCGTTCACTTCTTCTGTTCGCCCCAGATATACCAATGCGGGTAAACGTAGACCCAGTAACCGGCCGGGATTCCTTGATGGCCGGCGTAGTCGGTCGCGCCGTATTGGCCGAAATCGCTGAACTCCGTGTAGCTGGCTTTGTCTGCCGGCACGTGAATTCGTTTCAGCAGCTTGCCGTACTTGCCTTTGACCGATGCCTTGAGCGGGGTGGTGTCGGCCAGTGCCTTGTTGTCGGGATCGACGGCGATCAGCGCCATAATCATCGCTTCGCGGACCTCTTCGTCCTTGTCCTTGATCGCCTCGACCAGCAGCGGCGCCAATTCCTTGACCTTGCCGCCAAGCTGCTCGATTATCTCGGCGGCCTGCCTGCGCACGCTCTTGTCGGGGTCCGTTAACGCGCTCTTGAGGTAGGTTGGCGAACTGGTTATGGATTCGAGCGCGCCGCGTGCTCGCATGCGCACTTCGGGATCGGCATGCTTCAAGGCCAATCTCAAACCCGCCACCGCCTCGCGGCCGAGCTTCACCAGTTCTTTGGATGCGCTCTGCCGTGTCTCGAATTTCTGATCGCCAAGCTGGTCGATCAGTTTCTGCACATTCGCGGCCACTTTGGGCGGAGCCGGGGCTTTGTCCGGTTCCTGCGCGAAGCACACCATGATCGCCAAGCCAAACCCCGCTGAAGCTATCGAGATCTTCATGGCCTGTGCACTCCTGTCTCCGCGAGATTTGGCAACGCTGCCAAGTGCTATGTGTCCCCGCAGGCGATTTCATTCGTGAATATGACGATTCCGAACCCCAATTCGCCTTCTCCGAGAGCAGCCAGGCGAAGAATGGACCACACGATTGTAAGTAGGGAAGCCCGGCGAGTCTATCGAAAATGCCTGTCGTTACGCGGACGATGGACAATTGAACCTCGCTCGATCCGAAGCTGTCTTTGGTGAAGAATCGAAATGTGATAAACTGCCGTGAGTTCGGAAGTCATTGGAGCGTTATTGTGATCCGGTCCGTTGAAATCAAAGGGCTACGCGGTATCCGTGAGGGGAAGCTCACGGACCTGACGCCGCTCGTGGTGCTGGTCGGCCCGAACGGCTCCGGAAAGAGCACGGTCCTCGAAGGGATATTCCTCGGTGCGAGCCCGGACGCGGCCGCTGCGACCGTTCAAGTTATAAGGCGTCATGAAGCGATCCTCCATTTCGTATTCAAGCATCACAGCGTGCCGGCCACGCTCGCCGGCGATGGAATCCAATCGTTTTTGCGATTAAGTCTCGAACTGGCCGCGAGCGGCGGCGGGGTTGCATTGCTTGAAGAGCCTGAAGTGCATATGCACCCCGGCGCAATTCGTCAAAGTGCACGAGCGATTCTCGCGGCAGTGCGCCGAGATATCCAGGTGATTTTGACGACCCACAGCCTCGAACTGATCGACTCGCTGGTGGCCGAATCGTCGGATAAAGACCTCGGCCGCATGAGTTTGTACCGTCTGCAGCTTCAAGAAGGGATTCTCAAGCACTCGCGCGTGGCGGGAGCCGACGTTGCCTTCGAGCGGACGACCGTCGAGGTCGATCTTCGATGAGCGAGTCCGTCATTCTTTGCGAGGGCTTTCACGACCGGGCTTTTTGGGATGGTTGGCTCACGCATCTAGGTTGCAACAGCGACGGGTTTCGGCCCGGCACGCCCGGCTATCCCGCGCTTGATCCGTGGGGGGATTCAAGTCCGACATGGGCAGTTTGCCTATCGCTCGAATAGCAGTGGCTTTCTTCGCGTTCGCCATTGCCAGGGCAAGAGCAATATTCTCCGCGAAGCCCGGAGCCGATTGAACCTGTGCACCACGAATGAAATCGTGCGGCTGGTTATCAATGTGGATGTCGACACGAGCGCAGCCGGAGCGGTTTCGGCTC
This sequence comes from Gemmataceae bacterium, assembly GCA_041495645.1. Taxonomy (GTDB): domain Bacteria; phylum Planctomycetota; class Planctomycetia; order Gemmatales; family Gemmataceae; genus JBGQCZ01. Next base: position 5,046 of record JBGQCZ010000254.1, read on the forward strand.
AGACCGGCCTGCGACAGCAAGACGTTCTTCGCGAGGTTCAGCGAATCGATCCGGCGGCGGCTATTAACATTGACGGTGAAATCGAATTGGATGGAGACGCCACGAAAGTCGCGCTCATACGCTGGGAAACGAGCGACCCGCCAGCCCCCGGATTGCCCAACCAAGAGACCTTGGAACGACTTGTCAGTGCAGCAATCGCTGCAGTATATCCCGCCAGGGCAGTTCACCTGCAGAACTGGTTGGACGGTCGTCCAGACAAACCAACTGCCGCGAACGTAAAAGAGCACTCTTGGTCATACATGGCCGGCTGGTTTGCCGAACATGGCTGCGATCATTTCTACTCGCACTTGTGGAATGATCCCGCAGTTGTCGCACAATTACAGTCACGCCTGCAAGCCGCGGGCGCATGGCAGATTGCCACTGATCTGGCGTCCTGATCGCAAGTCGAAGTTGCTTACGCCAACACATCCTTAACCACCACGCCCGCCACATCCGTCAATCGAAAATCGCGGCCGTTGAAGCGATGGGTGAGCCGTTTGTGGTCGAAGCCGAGCAAATGCAGGATGGTCGCGTGCAGATCGTTGACGCTGACGCGATCGATCACGGCTTTGTGGCCAAGTTCATCGGTTTGGCCGTAGCGCACGCCGGCCTTCGCCCCACCGCCGGCGAGCCAATAAGTGAAGGCATGCGGGTTGTGGTCGCGGCCGGTGCCGCCTTTTTGCACCAGCGGCAAGCGTCCAAACTCCCCGCCCCAGATCACGAGCGTGTCGTCGAGCAACCCGCGGGCGTGCAAGTCCGTCAATAAACCGGCGATGGGAAGATCGGTCTCGCCGGCGAATTGCGAATGGTTGGCGACGATATTGGCATGCCCGTCCCAGCTACGTTCGTTCTCCATCCCGCCGGAGTAGATTTGCACGAAGCGCACCCCGCGTTCGACCATCCGCCGGGCAATCAGGCATTGCTTGGCGAAATGCTTGCACTTCGGGTTGTCGAGCCCGTACAGTTTCTGAATTGCCGGTGTCTCCCGGTTCACATCGAGCGCTTCGGGCGCTGCCATTTGCATGCGATACGCGAGTTCGAAACTCTCGATCCGGGCCGCGAGATCGGCTTCGAACGGATTTTGCTCTAACTGCCGTTTGTTCAACTTCGCCAGGAGGTTAAGTTGGCTTCGCTGGCTCTCATCGGTCATTTCCGGGCTGCGTGTCATGTCGTCGATGGGATCGCCTTGCGGTTTCAGGGCCGTGCCTTGATAGATGCTCGGCAAGAAGCCCGCGCCCCAGTTCTGCGAATGGCCCTTGGGAATGCCGCGGCCCAGCGTGTCGTACATGACCACGAATGCCGGTAGGTTTTGGCTCATGGCGCCGAGCCCGTAGGTCACCCAAGAGCCGACACACGGAAAGCCCATGCGCGTCATGCCGGTGTTGATCTTGAACAGGGCGGGCGAGTGGTTGTTCGAATCGGTCCAACAGGAATGGATGAAGGCCATCTTGTCGACGTGCCGGGCCATGTTCGGAAAGATCTCGGACACCCAAGCGCCGCTTTGACCGTGGCGGGCAAACTTGTACGGCGTCTTCATCACCGGGCCGACTTGATCGCGGAAAAAGCCGGTATTCTGATCGAAGCCTTTGAGTTCCTGCCCGTCGCGCTTGCCGAGTTCGGGTTTGTAGTCCCAGGTATCGACCTGGCTCGGCCCACCGTTCATGAACAGCCAGATCACGGACTTGGCCTTGGCGGCGAAGTGCGGCATTTTGGGCGCGAGCGGATTGCTTGCCTCGCCCTGAGCGGTTCCTTGCAACATGCTCGACAGCGCGAGCAACCCACATCCGCCGCCGGCGCGAGTCAGAAACTCACGGCGCGACGAAAACTCAGGCGATGGCGGGGCGAACAAATGGGGCATGTGCATGAGCGCCTCACGGGGCGGGATTCAGGCGGGATGGGAGTAGTCTACCCCGCGACGGCGGGAATGAGAAGTCTGGTCGAACCCGGGTGGTGTATCAGTTTCAGCCGCGATCAGCCTTGTGGTGCAGGCGTCCCGCCTGCTTTGCCCAGCAATTGCAGGCGGGACGCCCAATGGCACTTACTTTCTCGAATTCTTCCTGATCTGTCCAGTTCGGCATGTCATTTGCGCCAGGCCGGAGACTTCCTTCTCCGGGAGTCGAAATGGCAGACCCGATTCGCGAGTCCTCAGAGGCGGC